>NZ_VHLB01000003.1:0-202871 GCF_006547365.1 Myxococcus sp. AB056
GGGCCATGGGGCGCGGTGGCTCCCGGGTCAGGGGGCGCCAGGGGAAAGGTGGGGATGTTCCTACCAGACGGCCACCGGCCGAGTCCCTTTGCGGCACCAGCTGTTTCCGTGCGGCGGCAAGATTGCGCCCGTTCCGGTGCCGCGAGGGGGCGCGCGCCGGGAGATGCCCCGCACCGGGCAAGCACTTCGCGCTGGGTGAAGTGAACGGTCTACGCTGCGGACGTCCAATCCCAGACGTCGCGAGGGACCGGCCCGCGACGCATTTCCCGGACCACACCCCATGCAACGCATTAGCGCTGTCGCCCTGTCCTCGCTGCTGGCCGTTTCACTCTGCGCATGTGATGACCCCGTGGAGCCAGGGGACCCTGATTCGGGAACGCCGGATGCCGGGCAGCCCGACGGAGGCGACGCGGGAGCCGGGGACGGAGGCACGTTCCTCTCCGAGGTGCCGCTCTGGCAGGTGGAGCACGACCCCGCGCACGCCACCGGCTGCTTCGGCCGCTCCATCGCGCTGGGCGACGTGAATGGCGATGGCCAGAAGGACCTGGTCGTCGCCGCGCCTCCGTGCCTCTCGCTCACGAGAGACCCCGGCCGGGTGTCGCTCTTCGCGGGCGAGGCGCCGTACTTCTCCACGCAGGGCGTGACGGCGGTGATGGACTGGCGCAACGCGAACTCGCGGACCAATGGCACCCGGATGACGGTGAGCACGGGCGACGTGGACGGGGATGACTCCGCGGACGTGCTCGTCTCCGGCCAGTACGGCGCGCTCGTCTTCAAGGGCCAGACGGACCTGGCCAGTGTCTTCACCGAGCCCGCGTTCGTGGTGCCCGGCGGCGGCGTGTACAACAACGCCGTCTTCGCGGACGTCAACGGGGACGGCCTGGATGACGTGGTCAGCGTGAAGGGGCTGGCGCTGTCCGTCTTCCTGGCCACGCCCGGCGCGCCGGGAGGGCCCTTCACCCTGGTGGAGCGCACGGAGCCGCTCTACACCGGCGCTGTCTATCGCGCGGGCGACGTGGACGGGGATGGCGCACAGGACCTCCTGCTATTGGATTCGATGGGAGACGTCTATTCGCTGCTCCATGGCTGCAAGGCCGGCAGCTCCGGGCCGTGTGACGGCGGGCTCGCGGCGCAACCCTTCTGGACGGTGGACAGCCGGACGCTGAGCCTCTTCCCAGACGTGAATGGGGACGGGGTGCCAGAGCGCTTCACGGGGCCGGGCGGTGGCACGGTGCGGCTCCACCTGTCGGAGGCGGGCGGCGGCTATGCCTCCGCGCCCACGTGGACCGCCATGGGTGACCCCGTCTTCGCGAACTTCGGTGCCACCATCACCGCGGTAGGGGACGTGGACGGGGATGGGCAGCGCCAGGACTTCGTCGCGGGCTCCGAGGGGAGGCTGTACTTCTATTCGCCGGCGGAGGGGGTGTCCTCGGCGCTGAGCCCCGTGTGGTCCTGGCCGCGGGCGGACGCCCTGCCGCAGGGGTACGAAGGCTTCCACCGCTTCACCGTCATCGCGCCGGGAGACCTGAACGGCGACCGCTTCGATGACCTGGTGGCGGGCGTTGCGCCTTCGCCAGGGCTCGTCGACGGGCCGGGGGGCCGGGTCGTCATCTTCGGCGGTGGCCAGGTGCCCGCGGAGCCGGCCACGGCGCCGCACCTGCCGCCCGTGGCGGGCTGTGGCCTGACGCTGGACCCGGCGCACGGCAAGCCGGACCTCTCCGTGGACGCGGACGTGCTGGCCCGCACGCTGTACGTGGAGCGCCGCACCTTCGCCGCGGACTCCTGTGAGATGTTGGAGGGCTGCGTGCCCGCGCCCGGTGAGCGGCGCCTGCTGCGCTTCAGCACCTCCATCCAGAACCTGGGCGCGGCGGCGGCCTCGGTGCCCAACATGGACGAGCGGCCGGACCTCTACGTCTGGGACGAGTGCCACGGCCACGAACACCTCACCAACTTCGCCCAGTACGTGCTGCGGGACGCGCAGGGCAACGAGGTCGTGGAGGGCCGCAAGCAGGGCTTCTATCTGGTCGACTACCAGCGCCAGTGCGATGACGCGGCGCCCTTCCACTTCCCGCTGGACCGAATGAGCATCTCCGCCGGCTGGGCGGACATCTACGTCGCCGACATCCCCTGCCAGTGGATTGACATCACCGACCTGACGGACGGCACGTACTCCCTGCGCGTGGGCGTGGATGAGCAGGACATCATCGAGGAAGCGGACGTGCTCCCCAACGAGGCCATCCTGAACGTCCGCATCCAGGGCGATTCCGTGACCGTGGTCCCATAATCATGAGGCCCGGGACACCGTGCCGCCGTCCTGGCGCGGTGTCCCAGCGGCCTTCCGTTCCCACCTCGCGTGGAGGCCAGGGGCGGCCACACGGGTGCATGCCGGGGGTGGGGGCCGGCACGTCCTGGGAGTGGGACACCTACACTGGCGGGCCGAGGACGGCCTCGCGCGGGGTCTCAGACGGATTTCCAGCACACTGGATTTGCACCGAGGGAATGTCGCATGCAATCACCCGTTCCGAGGCCCGTACCAACCAGCGCGACGTGCAACGCAGCGGAGAGAATCTGACGTGAGCATCCGGGTCGATGTGTGGGAGGGGGCGCGCATCGCGCTGTTCTCGCTCCGTTCCAACCGCCTGCGGACCGTGCTGACGACGGTGGGCATTGGCGTGGGCGTGTGCACGCTGCTGGCCATTGTCGGCATCATCCAGGGCATCAACCGCTCCTTCGAGGACCAGCTTTCGAGCATTGGCGCCAACACGCTCCAAATCTCGAAGTTCCCCTGGACGCTCAACGGCGACTGGTGGTCGTACCGCAACCGCAAGGACCTGAGCGCGGACCTGGTGCCGCCCATCATCAACGCGTCCGAGCACGTGCTGGCCGCGGCGCCGCTCTTCTTCGAGCGCGTGGAGGGCCGCTTCCTGGACCGCAAAATCGGCTCGGTGCTGCTGGTGGGCACCACGCCGGACTACGCCACGGTGGGCTCGTTCACCCTGGAGCGGGGCCGCTTCCTCACCCACGCGGACGTGGACAACCGGGCGCAGGTGGCCGTCATCGGCGCGGAGCTCGTGCGCTCGCTCTTCCCCGGAGTGAATCCGGTGGGGCAGCGCATCCTCTTCGAGGGCAAGCCCTTCCGCGTGGTGGGAACCCTGGAGGCCAAGGGCACCATCCTGGGAGAGAACCAGGACCTGGTGGTGATGGTGCCCTCCGGCACCTTCCTGGCGCACTTCGGCAAGAAGCGCTCACCCAACATCGCCGTGGCCCTCACGTCGCCGGAGCATGCGCCAGCGGTGGTGGACAAGCTCACCGCGGTGCTCCGCCGGGAGCGCAACACGCCGCCGGGACTGCCGGACGACTTCGCCATCAACCGGCCGGACCAACTGGCCAGCATGTACGCGCAGCTCACCGGGGCGCTCTATGGCGCGGCCATGGGCGTGGGCCTCATCACGCTGCTGGTGGGCGGCATCGGCATCATGAACATCATGCTGGTGTCGGTGCGCGAGCGGACGCGGGAGATTGGCGTGCGCCGGGCGCTGGGGGCCCGCAAGCGCACCATCATCCTCCAGTTCCTGATGGAGGCCTCCTGCGTGTCCGCCCTGGGCGGCACCCTGGGGACGGTGGTGGGCCTGGGACTGGCGCGCATCGTGTCCTTGATTACGCCGCTGGCAGCGGCGGTGGAGCCGCTGACGGTAGTGGCTGGCGTGGGGTTCGCGGCGATGGTGGGGCTGCTGTTCGGCATCTGGCCGGCGGCGCGGGCGGCGAACCTGGACCCGGTGGAAGCGCTTCGCCACGAGTGACGGACGGGAGACGGCGGCGATGATGGCAATCTGGGACACCCTGCGGCTGGCGTTCGGAACGTTCCGTTCCAACCTGCTGCGCTCCTTCCTGACGCTGCTGGGCATCGTCATTGGCGCCACCACGGTGGTGTCGATGATGGGGCTCATCGAGGGCCTGCGCATCCAGGTGAACGAGAGCATGTCCGAGCTGGGCTCCGACTGCTTCCAGGTGCAGCGGCTGCCCTTCGGCGGAAACCTGTCCCTGGCGGAGCTGGCGCGGCGGCCCCGGCTGAACGAGGGCGACCTGGAGGCCATCCGGCTGCAGCCGTCGGTGTTGCTGGCGGCGGCGGAGGACTCCAAGGGTGGACAGAAGGTGTCCACGCAGCAGCGCGAGTCGCGCCCCAATGTGACCATCTGGGCCGGCACGCCGGAGTACTTCCAGACGAACTCGGTGGTGGTGGAGTACGGGCGGCCCTTCACGGACGCGGAGTACCTGGATGGCCGCCGCGTGGCGGTGATTGGCCAGGACCTGGCGGACACGTTGTTCCCGGGCGTGCAGCCTCTGGGGCAGAACATCCGCATCCTGGGGCGCAGCTTCCAGGTGATTGGCACGCTCAAGCGCCGCGGCAGCTTCATGGGCGGAGGCAGCCAGGACAACCAGGTGATGATGCCGCTGTCCGTCTACAAGGCGCTGTTCGGGGTGCGCAACTACCGGGTGAGCGTCCAGGCCCAGTCGGCGGAGATGCTCCAGCGCGCGCAGGACGAGGTGACGCTGCTGATGCGGCGGCGCCACAACCTGAAGCCGCTGGAGGAGGATGACTTCTTCGTGTTCTCCAACGAGAGCGCCACGGAGATGTTCAACAACATCTCGAAGGTGATTTCCGCGGCCAGCTTCGGCGTGTGCATGCTGTCGCTGCTGGTGGGCGGCATCGGCATCCTGAACATCATGCTGGTGGCGGTGACGGAGCGCACCCGGGAGATTGGCATCCGCAAGGCGCTGGGCGCGAAGAAGCGCCGCATCCTCGCGCAGTTCGCCATCGAGGCGGTGGTGCTGTCGCTGGTGGGTGGCGCGTTGGGCGTGGGCCTGGGCATGGGCCTGGCGCAGCTGGCGAAGTGGATGGTGGGGCTGCCCGCGCAGGTGCCGGCCTGGGCGGTGATGCTGTCGCTGGGCATGAGCAGCGGCGTGGGCCTGCTGTTTGGCATCTACCCGGCCGCGCGCGCCGCGAAGCTGGACCCCGTGGAGGCCATGCGGACGGACTGACGCCACGCCAGTGCCGCAGGGTGGCTGGGAATGAAACGGGGCCTCCTCCGCGCGGTGCGGAAGAGGCCCCAGGTGTTTCAGCACGTATGTCCGGGGATTACGGACACGGGGTGCCGCAAATCAACTCACCGGTGATGGGGTGCTTGTAGCAGGGCGGCTGGCAGTCATCGGCGACGGCGGTGGCCGGCGTCATGGTGATTCCCAGGCCCAGCACGGCGGCAGCGGCGGTGAGGACGACGGCGATACGGAGGTGCTTGCGAGCAGTCATTGCGGTCTCTCCAACAGCGGTGTCCGTACAGCGCGGCGGAGTGTGGAGCCCGGGTCTGACAATCACAATGCCCCACGTGTCACACGCACTGCGTCTGAGACTGCAAGGACTTGGGCGGTGCACAACGCGTGCGTGTGGAAACAGACGCAGCAGAACTATCGCGTGTGTCCGTCTGGGCGAGGTCCGCCGCCTGCCCATTGATAGCCCAACGTCGCGCCCACGCCGATGAATCCCAGGCCGATGAGCTGACGGCCGCCCTTCAAGCGGGCGCTGGGCTTGGACAGCTTCACCAGGGCTTCGTGGACGATGACGGCCAGCAGCGTGCCCAGGGCCGCGCCGCCGAGCGCGCCCAGGTAGGCGCGGCCTGGATGGTGACTCTCGCCAAAGGCGAGCTCGCCCAAGCCCCACGTCCCGAGCGCCGTCAGCGGCGGTGTCAGCACGAAGCCGCCGCCGAAGGCCACGGTCTCCAGCTCCATCCACCGCCCCGGGCTGGGCGCCGCGGGACGGAAGAAGAGGAGCCGCGAGGGGATGGCGCCCAGGAGCATTCCCGCCGCCGTCTCCGCCGCGGTGGCACCCACGCGCGTGTCCCCGCCCACGCGGCTGGCGCCCCAGACGCCGGCTGCGGGAAGCAGCGCGAGCCCGCCGTGCGCCACCCATGCGCCCTTGGGGAGCGGGACGTCCTCCGGTTCGATGTACGTGGGCACGGCTGCTTTTTCCGGTGAAGGGGCGGCGGGCGTGTCCAGGTACCTGGAGCGTGCTTCAGAAGGTGGCGTGTCGCGCAGCGGTGCGTCCGCGGCCGCCGCGTGACTCACGGCGGACAGCAGGCAGCCCAGCAGCAGCGTGCACGCGGTGATGGGGCGTCGGAGTGAGGGCACGTTGGGCATGGCGACACGCGGTGTGTCCCGAAGGTGCGCACGCGGGGCAGTGGCTTCCACCCTCACGGTGGAGATGTGCCCACCGCGCGTCTCGGGGTGTCTTGCGTGAGACATCGGCAGGTGCGCCGCGGGCCATGGGCGCTTAGTTTCCGGCGGTGAAGCTCGCCTGGCTCGTGCCCGTGGTGTTGATTGCCGCCGGGTGCCACGCTCCCAATCACCGGCATGACCTGCGCCTGCGCGCGTTGCCGGGGAGCAGCCCGGAGGCGCGCTCGCTCGCGTTCTTCCAGTCATTGGGCGTGGCGCTGGTGCCGGGCCACCGCGTGGAGTTGGTGGAGAACGGCTTCATCTTCGACGCCATCGAGGAGGAGATTCTCGCCGCGCGCACCAGCATCCACATCACCAGCTACATCTGGCGGCCCGGTGAGCCGTCGGACCGGCTGGTGCGGGCGCTGGCGGCGCGGCGGCCTGGGGTGGCGTGCCGCGTGCTCGTGGACCCATTGGGCAGCGTCAACTTCGAAGCGGTGATTCCCGCGCTGGCGGCCAGCGGCTGTGACGCGCGCTACTTCCGGCCCATCCAAGGCGACTTCGTGGCCCTGGATGCGGTCCGCCTGAGGGCGCGGAACCACCGGAAGATGGTGGTGCGGGATGGCGAGGTGGGCATCACCGGTGGCTGGGGCATCTGGAAGAGCTGGATGGGCAATGCGCAGAGCGCGGATTATTGGCGCGACATGAACATCCGCGTGGAGGGCCCGGCCGTGCGGGAGATGCAGGTCGCCTTCGCGCAGAACTGGCAGGAGGCGGGTGGAGACTTCCTGCCGGCGACGGACTTCCCGGAGCCTCGCTACGCGGGGGATGCGCGCGCGGGCTTCGTGGCCAGCACGGACAACCGCTTCCTGTCGGACGCGCGGCGGATGACGCTGCTCACCATCGCGGCGGCGAAGGAGCGGCTCTGGATTGCGAACTCCTACTTCATTCCCTCCGACGCCATCAGTGACATGTTGCTGGAGAAGGTGAAGCAAGGCGTGGACGTGCGGGTGCTGGTGCCCGGGCGGCACCATGACGTGGGGCCGGTGCACGCGGCGCAGCGGGCGTCCTATGCGCGCTTGCTGGAGGGCGGCGTGCGCATCTGGGAGTACGAGCTGTCGATGATGCATTCCAAGACGATGCTCGTGGATGACTCCCTGTCCGTCGTGGGCTCCACCAACATGGACCCGCTGGCGTTGACGACGCTGGAGGAGTGCTCGGTGGTGGTGGAGGACCCCACGCTGGCGGCACAGCTCGCCGCATCTTTTGAGAAAGACTTACGCCACTCGCGAGAAATCCACTGGAGCGGGTGGAAGCGGCGCGGGCTCTTGCAGAAGCTGGGCGAGCGGCTGCCGTGGTTCATCGGCAACTATCTCTGACGCAGCAGTGCAGGGCTGGATGATAGAAACCGGGCATGGCTCGTGCCCGTCCAACATCGCCCCGTTGCCCTCGCTGTCATGCGCCCATCGTCCTCGAGGAAGGCCGGGTGCTCTACACCTGTGGCTACTGCAACGCCTCCATCGACACGCAGGGCGAGAAGGCGCCGCGTCCCGAGTACCAGGCACCGGCCGTGACGGGGACGGGAGCGAACACGGCGGCCCTGGTGGTGGGGGGCATCGTGTCGCTCTGTTTCATGGCGGGGCTCGTGGCCTTCCTGAGCTTCAGCTCCGCCACGGAGTCCACCGACGGGCCCACCCCCACGAGCGTCCCGGGGCTGTCTCCCGTCGTCGCTGTGCCGCCACCCGTGGCGGAGAAGAAGGCGAAGTTCCAATGGAACTCCCAGGGTGTTCCCCTCGCCGTGGACCTCAACGGCGACGGAACGGCCGACATCATCGGCCGTATCCGTCGCCACAGTTCCGTTCCCGGAAAGACGGAGACGCGCGACCAGGTTGCCGCGTTCGATGGGAAGTCGTTCGAGCTGCTCTGGGAAGCGGACCTCGAGGGGACGGCCTCGGACTTGTCCGGCGCGGTGCACGTCGTTCACCAGGGTGACCGCGTGGTGATGAGTGAGCCGGGCGCGGTGCACCTCCTCGAGCCGAAGACGGGCAAGCCGCTCGGGCGGGTGGCGCTCTCGGACAAGCCCAACAGACTCTGCATCCCGAAGGACGACACCGAGTCCGTCTGGGTCGAGGTGGTCGATGGGCAGAACCTCTCGTTCAACACGAAGACGGCGACCGCCCGGCCCGCCATCGAGCCTCCGCCCCCCTGCGCGCCGGTCAAATGGAACCACCAGCTCTGTTTCGTTCCGGTGTTCAGGAAGAGTCCCGTCCCTTGTGTGCGCCCGCGCAACCTTCCCGCCGTTCCGGGATTCCAGGCGGAGCACGTCTACAAGCTCGAGGATCTGGACGTCGCGATGGGTGAACGGAGTCCTGGGAGCCGGGTGCCCATGGTGGCGGTGTTCCGGCGGGGCGAGAAGGCCGCGCTGTGGACGGAGAACGTCGCGGACATGGACCCCAGGAACGTGAAGGAGTCCACGGTGGACGTCGTCGACTTCTCCGAGGACGCGCTCTTCATGGTCTACGCGTTGAAGGAGGGCGGGGAGCAGCTCGTTCGTAGGGACCTGCTGACGGGGCGCGTGGGATGGGACGTCCCCATCCCCAACTCCAAGAGCGGCTCGGGGGTGTCCCAGATCAGGGTGCACGGTGGGCGCGTCTATGTCCCTCATTGGGTGTGGCTGGATGTCTTCGACGCGAAGACGGGCAACCTGATTGGCACCCTGGGCACGTGGTGACGCCGACGCAGTGTCGGCCTGCTCGCAGACATGAGCGGGGCTGGCCGGGGTGAAATCGCGCGGGCGCGCGGCCGGCCGTAGAGTTCCGGGCCATGGACACCCGGCATGTCGTAGAGCGGGCCCTCGTTCGCGAGGCGCGGCCCGAGGATGACGCGGTGGTGGGGGAGTTGTTGGTGGAGGCCTTCCTCACCCAGTACGCGAAGAAGCTCCCGGACGTCGTCTATGGCGACGAGCGCAAGCGAGAGCTGCGGGACGTCGCGTCCCGGCGCAAGGTGGCCACCGTGCTGGTGGCCGAGTTGGACGGACAGGTGGTGGGCACTGTCGCGCTCTTCAAGCCCGGCGCCCCTGGCTCCGAGGCCTGGCTGCCCAACGCCGCCGACCTGCGCGGCCTGGCCACCGCCGTGAGCCACCATGGCACCGGGCTGGCCCAGCCCCTGCTGGACGCCGCCGAGGCCCGGGCTCGCGAGTGGGGCGTGGACGCCGTGTGCCTCCACGTCCGCAGGGGCGCGGAGGGCGTGGGGCGCATGTACCAGCGGCGCGGCTTCGTGCGCGAACCCGTGGGCGACATGGACCTGCCCACGGTGTTCCTCGAAGGCTACGTGCTGCGCTTCAAGAAGGACTGACTTCAGCCGCGCAGCGGCAGGGTGAAGGCGAGCTGGAAGCGCGTGCCCGCGTGCTCCGGGCGGACGGTGGCGGTGACGTGCACGCCGCGGCCGTTGTCCGTGGCCACCAACTGGCCGCGCAGCTGCCCGTTCTCCGTGGCGCCCCGGAAGAGGAACACCTCCGCGGCCTGCGAGAAGATGGCGTCCACGTCGTCGCCGCCGGTGCCCGCGGGCAGCTGGTCCCGCACCCAGGTGGCGAAGCGCACGATGCGCCCGGTGAGGAGCTGCGCGGGCAGCGGCACCGCGTAGCCTCCGCCGAACACCATGGGCGCGGCGGCCAGCAGCACCGCGTCCGCGTTGCGTCCGCTGCCCAGGCCCAGGATGCCGCGCTCCTCCAGCCGCGCCTGCGCCCGGATGGGGAGGAAGTGCTCGGTGGGAATGCTCAGCCCGGTATCGCGGCCGGTGGGCAGCTCCCACATGGCCGGCGCCTTCAGGCCGCCCTGCTGGCCCATGATGCGCGCGAAGGCGCTGGTGTCCCGGAAGCTGGCCGCCAGCATCGCCGCCACCGCCAGCGCGGGGCTGGTGAAGCTCACGCGCTTGGCCATGCCGCGACCCTCGCTGGCCACCACCGCGCGGTTGATGACGGCGCACAGCCAGCGCGCGGACTCGTCCTGGCGCAGCTCCGTCCAGGCCTCGGAGGCGTGCTCGCGCTCCTCCTCCAGCGCTACGGCCAGCTCCGCGTGCGCCACGCCCAGGAGCGGCGCGGACACGGCGGCCACCACCGGGAGCTGAGCGCGCTCGCCCATCGCCGCGAGCTTGCCCAGGAGGGCGACGTCGTCGGTGGCATCCACGATGAAGACGGCGTCAGGGCGCTCGAAGGGCTCGGCGCCTAGCGCGCCCTGCACGGCGTCCAGCAGCCCGGCGCGCGCCACGTCCAGCACCTCCACGGAGATGCCCGAGGACGCGGGCACCTGGTCCAGCAGCCACTTGAGGCCGCGCCACGCGGACTCCAGGTGGGCCACGGGTTCGGCGCCGAGCAGGTCCTTCGCCGTGAGGAGCAGCGCTTCCTCCACCAGGTCCCGGGCCGTCTGCCGGGTGGCGGCCTCCGGTGTGACGACGGGCGCGGGCGTGGCGGGCACGCGCGGATTGATGGCGCGCAGGAAGGCATCCACCGCGCGAGACGCGGCGGCGGGCGTGCTCGCGTCGGCGCGGCTGAGGAGCGTCTCCACCAGGTCCTCGCCGGATTCGGTGGGAGCGGCCGGCGCGGTGGGGGCGGGCGGCGTGGAGGCCGCGCGCAGGGCCTCGGCTATCGCGTCCGGCAGGCGGCCCGGGCCGGTGACGGTGGCCACGCGCGTGGCGGCCTCGTCGGGCGTCAGCGTGCGCAGCGGGTCGGACGTGGACAGTGATTCGTGCAGGTGCTGCAGGGCGCGCAGCTCCGGGACGCGGGTGATGACGTCCGCGTAGCTGAAGGCGCGCAGCCGGTCGAAGGACAGCTCGACGGTGCGCGTGTCACCCGCGCCCAGCCGGTCCGCCACGGTGACGCGGAGCCCGCTGGCGGCGCGCGTGAGCTCATCCCCGAAGGTGTTCACCGTGAGCGGGAAGCGCCGACCCGAGGGGGACGGGGAGAAGGCACCCACCACCAGCCAGCGCACGCGCGCGCTTTCGGCACTGCTTCCGTTCTGGCTCATGTCCCGCATCCCCTCCACGACGAGAAGGCCGCTACGTTAGCGCGCCAGCATGTCGGCACGGCTGCCGGACGGAGCCTGGTGACTGCGACCACCGCCCCTGGCGGCAGTCGCCAGGGGCCAGGGCCTCACGGGACGCGGGCGCTCCAGGGACTCAAGCGAAATCAGGGACTTGGCGGGTGCACGAGGGTTCCCGACGGTTGACACACCTGCTGCTACTGGTGCGTGGGGCGCCTACAGCAGCCCTCCAACCCGCTTCCCCATGCGCCTCTCTCCTCTCAGCGGCTCAGCTCCTTCCGCCGTCCGATCCCCGGCTCAGGATGTCTTCCGTCGCCCGGCCTTCCGCGTCGCTGTCGGGGCCCTGGGGGGCCTCGGCCCGGAAGCCGTGGGATGCAGGGGACAGGGGGGCGTTTGCGCGAACTACACCGGTGTGAACTTCACGCCGGTAGCCTTCGCACGCTCCAAAGCCTGCTTGATGTCCTCGGAGACGATGAGGGCGATGGACCAGCCCCAAGTGCGGAACACCTGGGCGTTGCCAACCTGGGCGAGGTCGACGCGCATGCCGTAGACATCCCGGTACTGCCCCACCTTCTCGGGCCGCCCATCCTCCGGGCGCCAGTAAAGGACCTCTTCCGATGCTGCGTCGTCGATGCAGCGAATGAGCTTCGTGGCCACCAGGATGAAACACGGGTCCAGGTGGTCTCGGATGTCCACGGGGAGGAGCTGCACGTCCTCGGGAGCCATCTCCAGGAAGATGTTGGCCACGCTGGCGCTGACCACGGGAGTGCTGAAGCCCGCGAGAGAAAAATCAAGGGCCTTGCCCGGCTCCTCGATAGGAACCGTGAATCGCTGGCTCACCTCCACGGGATGGCCCTCCCGGAACATCCAAGGGTCGTCTACTTCGTGACCTTGCGCATCTCCGGGGTGGCCCAACTCCCAACGGCCCGGAATGGAAACGTTGTCGGCGAGCTGGAAGTACCTCTTGGCCATCATGGCGCCTCGGTATCACTCGGTTCGAGTGAGGAGCTTGTTCAAGCCGGAGCCCGGGGCGGCGGCTTCCTTGGCAAGTTGTCTGAGTTCGTTGACCAAGGCCTCCCGGCACTCGGTCATCTTCCGGCAGCCTTTCGTCGCTTCCTCCAGGCGTGCGTAGACCCGCTCATGATACCTCTGGGGATGGGGGCCCTTGTGGCCCTTTACGGGCACGATGTTCTCAGGGTCTTCCAGCTTCATCCCGGCCTTCTTGAAGATTCTTTTGAACCGGGGCGTCCAGGGCCCGCCGCGCACGGTGGAGACGCCGTTCTTGTTCGTCGCGAGGTGGTGGTTTTCGGGGCGGCCGCCGCTCATGCCTTGGGTCGCCATGGCGACCGCGTTGGGCGCCAGTGCGACAGTGAAGCCCTCGGCTGTCATCGCCACCGACTGCACGCTTCCGATAGTCAAGTACTGATAGCCCGCCTGCGTCTCCACCGCGAGCGCAGCCTGCGCCGAGCCCGGCAGTCTCGAGGACTGCGCCGCCAGGCCCGCCGTATGGCTTATCGCCGCCGTGGCCAGCATGACGAAGACGCGCGCCGCGTTCTCCCCGAGCACTTCGCCGTACGCCTCGCCCGCCTCTCCGAGTTGCTCGAAGGTGGTGGCCCGGTCCACTTCGCGCACCAGCGCCATCCACCCGTCCAGAATGCGCCACACGGTATCCACGCCCAGGTAGGCAATGGCCGAGGCCGTCAGCAGGGCGGCCAGTCCCTTGCTCACGGGCTCGGGTAGCGACCAGAGGAGCAGGTACATGCTGACCGACGCACTCACCGTCGCCAGCAGCGCCTGTGGGTCGGTCATGTCCTCCAGCGCTTCTGCAGTCTCTTCCCACACCGAGTCCATGGCGATGGCCATGGCCAGCGAGTACTTGCCGTCGCTGGCCAGCAGCGGGCCATCTGACAACAGGCGCAGGCAGTCACCGGGCTGCGATTTGCGCTCGCACCAGCGGCCATAGGCGCGCGTCAGTTCGTCATCCGCGTAGACTTCCAGGAGACGCGGACCGCCTGGGTCCTTCTCTTCGTCCTGGGGGATGAGCCGGGGGCCGCGCCCCTCGTACAGGTACACGCCGCTTCGCTCGGGAACGCCGAAGAGTCGGCGGGCCTCTCGCAGGGGATTGGCGAAGGGCCGCACACCCTGGGCGAGCGCCACCATGGTCTCCTCGAATTCATCGTCGGCCAGTTCCACGGGCCCGTCGCCGTCCTCCGCGAAGGGCGTGTGGACGATGGGAGGCCCGTCTCCAGTGTCCAGGCGCACGAGTCGCGTGGTCGAACAGCCTGTGACGGCAAGCGCCAGCACCAGCCAGATGACCGCATGCGCTCTCATCCAAGTCCTCCGGTTCCGGGGCGCGCTCCTGCGAGACAAGGCCAGGAATACAAGAGGAGTCCGACCAAGAGCCACGAGATGTCCAAGCGCAGTGACGGCACGCTCGGCGAACTGCTGGCGCCTGTCAGGTGAGCCCAGCGCCGCTACCATCTCCGGTTGGGCGTAGGTAGACAGTCGTGATGCCGGGGGGAGCCGACGGAAGGCCCGGGCGTGCACGCCCCCCGCTCCGCGGTTACCTTCGGGCCGCCATGTCCCTTCGCAAGGATTACATCGAGCGGCTCATCGAGGAGTTCGCCGCCGCGCTGGCCCGCATCATCAAGGCGCGCCGGGAGAAGAAGCTCGCGGACGCCCAGCGCCTCATCCAGGAGACGGCGCTGTCCACGCTGGGCATGGAGTACGCCGCGCTGCTGATGGCGGACCCGGTGTCCACCGCGCGACTGCTGGGCTCCCCCACGCGCGTGAAGGTGCTCGCGCGTCTGGTCGCCGAGGACGGAGAGTTGATCGCCGAGCAGGGCGACACCGCCACGGCCACTTCCCGCATTCACTACGCGCTCGCGCTGTACGACGAAGTCCAGGCCCTGGGCCTCACGCTGGATTCGGATGACACGGCCACCCTCGCCCGCCTGCGCGGCCTGCTGGCGGCGCCTGACGCCCGCTGAACGCAATCCCTCACACCCGTCCGGGAGATGGGTCCGCTACCTGACAGAGTGAGCGCCGGGATGTCTTCCATTGGGCGTGTCTGAAGGCACCCCCGGGGACCCCTGGGTTGCATGTCAGTCCATTCCCCTGGTTACAATGGCAGGCCATTTCTTCACGCCAGACACCTGGGGGGTGTGCGTGTCTTTCATCCAGCTTCCGCGGAGCGTCGTCTCGTGCCGTAACCTCGTTGGAGGAAGCTGGCAGGTGCCGCCCGGTGCGGCGCACCTCGATGTCCGGAGCCCCTATACGGGCACCGTCATTGGCAGGGTTCCCCTGACGCCCGCATCCGGAGTCGCCCAGGCGGTGGAGGCCGCGAAGGCGGCGGCGGCGTCCTGGAAGGACACCTCGCTGCGGGAGCGCACGCAGTACCTGTACCGCTTCCGCCAGTTCCTCGAGCGCGACCTGGACGCCCTGGCCCAACTGGCCGCCAGCGAGGCGGGGAAGACGGTGGCGGAGGCCCGCGCGGGCCTGCTCAAGGGCATGGAGGTCTGCGACTTCGCGCTGTCCCTCCAGAACTTCGACACGGGCGCGCACCTGGAGGTCAGCCGCGGCATCTCCTGTGAGTACCGCCGCGAGCCGCTGGGCGTCGTCGCCGGAATCACTCCGTTCAACTTCCCGGCCATGGTGCCGATGTGGATGTTCCCCATCGCTGTCACGCTGGGCAACGCCTTCATCCTCAAGCCGTCGGAGAAGGTGCCGCTGACCGCGTGCGCGCTGGGCGAGCGCATGTGCGAGGCCGGCTACCCCGCGGGCGTCTTCTCCGTCGTGCACGGTGGCAAGGAGGCGGTGGACGCGCTGGTGGCGCATCCGGACGTGCAGGCGGTGGGCTTCGTCGGCTCGTCCGCGGTGGCGCGCCACCTGTACGCGGAGGGCTGCAAGCGCGGCAAGCGCGTGCTGGCGCTGGGCAGCGCGAAGAACCACCTCATCGTCGTGCCGGACGCGGACCCGGAGCTGACGCCGCAGGCGGTGGTGGACTCGTTCACCGGCTGCGCGGGCCAGCGCTGCATGGCGGCCAGCGTGCTCCTCGCGGTGGGCAACGTGGAGTCCCTTCTCCAGGAAGTCGTCCGCCGCGCGGCGAAGCTGGAATTGGGCCCCGGCATGGGCGCGCTCATCGACCGGGGCTCGCTGGACCGCTTGGAGACGGCCATTGCCCGCGCGGAGGCCGAGGGCGCGCGGGTGCTGCTGGACGGCCGTGGCCACAAGCCGCAGGGCGAGCCGTGGTCCGGCGGCAACTGGCTGGGTCCCACGCTGCTGGACGGCGTGCGTCCGGAGATGGAGGCCGCGCGGCGCGAGCTGTTCGGCCCGGTGCTCTCCATCGTCCGGGTGCCCACGCTGTCCGCGGCGCTGGCGGTGGAGAACGCGTCGCCCTACGGCAACGCGGCGTCCATCTTCACCACGAACGGTGGGGTGGCGCAGACGGTGGTGGAGGGCGTGCGCGCCGGCATGGTGGGCGTCAACGTGGGCGTCCCTGTCCCGCGTGAGCCGTTCTCCTTCGGTGGCACGGGCGATTCGCGCTTCGGGCACGGGGACATCACCGGGCCGTCCAGCCTCGAATTCTGGACGCAGGTGAAGAAGGTCACCCGCAAGTGGTCGGCCCGGACCGACGGCTCGTGGATGAGCTGAAGCGCGCCCCACGACGCGAAGCACCGCCTCCCGCACCCCGACTTTGCTCCCGCGCCCGCAAGGAGGGCGCTCCCATGGCCGAGAAAAAGAATCTCAATCACATCCGCCTCACCTCCCACCCGGATGGCGACGTCCCCAGCGTCCCCATCCGTTGGGGAGACGGCGAGCCGACGCGCCGCGGCCCCGTCGTCGCCACGCTGACGGAAGCCGGGCACCGCAACGTCATCGGCACGCATGCCGGCGCGTATGCCGTGTACCGCGCGCTCGCCGTGGCCGCGGGCATGCTGCCGCAGGACCACCGGGCCGACCTGAAGAACACCGCGCCCGCCGCGCAGGTGGGGCCGCATCCGTCGTGGAGCGACCCGCAGCGCATCGTCTCGCTGGACCCGTGGGGCGCCATCGCGCCGCAGGCCTTCCGGCCCTTCGCGGAGCAGGGCATCGACTTCCGGCCGACCATCGCCGTCACCAAGGCGCACATCAACTTCCCCGAGGTGCGCGACGCCATCGATGCCGGGCGCTTGACGCCGGACGGGGACCTGCTGCGCGACAACGGCGACATCAAGGTGACGAAGGCCGCGGTGGACCCGGTGTGGTACCTGCCGGGCATCGCGAAGCGCTTCGGCATGACGGAGAGCGCGCTGCGCCGCGGCCTCTTCGAGCAGACGGGCGGCATGTTCCCGGAGCTGATTACGCGCCCGGACCTGCACGTCTTCCTGCCGCCCATTGGCGGGCTGACGCTGTACGTCTTCGGCGGCATCGAGACGCTGGCGGACCGGGACGTGCCGCTGACGGCGCGCGTGCATGACGAGTGCAACGGCTCCGACGTGTTCGGCAGCGACATCTGCACCTGCCGGCCCTACCTGGCGCACGGCATCGAGGAGTGCGTGCGCACGGCGCAGGCGGGCGGCGCGGGGCTCATCGTCTACCTGCGCAAGGAAGGCCGGGCGCTGGGCGAGGTGACGAAGTTCCTCGTGTACAACGCGCGTAAGCGGCAGGAGGGCGGCGACTCCGCGGCCACCTACTTCCAGCGCACCGAGTGCGTGGCCGGCGTGCAGGACATGCGCTTCCAGGAGCTGATGCCGGACGTGCTGCACTGGCTGGGCATCACCCGCATCCACCGCTTCGTGTCGATGAGCGACATGAAGCACGACGCGATTACGCGCTCGGGCATCGAAATCCTGGAGCGCGTCCCCATCCCCGACGAGCTCATCCCCGCCGACGCCAAGGTGGAGATGGAGGCGAAGAAGGCCGCGGGTTACTTCACGCAAGGGCCTGTGGCGGACGCGGCGGGGCTGGCGCAGGTGAAGGGGCGGGACCTCGATGTCTGATTCCTCATTGGCCAGGCCGGACCTCTCTCCCGCGGTGGCGTGGCTGCGCACGCCGTCCGCCATCCGCGAGCGATGCCACCAGCTGTTGGACCTGGGGCTGGCGGGCAAGCTGGAGCACTTCCGTGTCGAGCCGTCGCGGCTGCCCATCGTCGTGGACACGGTGCTGCACGTGACGCGCGAGCACTACCCCACGCTGGACGTGCCGCTGCACAGCCGCTGGCGCCACTTCGACGTGGGCGGCGTGGCGCGGTTGGCGGAGCTGGAGGCGCGGCTGAAGGACGCCTCGCTTCAAGAGCGGGCGCGCGCGAAGCTGGACCTGGTGGTGGTGAGCGTGCTGCTGGACGCGGGCAGCGGCCCGCAGTGGCGCTACCAGGAGGCCGGCGGGAAGACGTGGGCGCGCTCCGAGGGGCTGGCCGTGGCCAGCTTCCGCATGTTCATGGAGGGGCGCTTCTCGTCGGACCCGGACCGGCCGCTGCGCGTGGACGCGGAGGCGCTGGGGCGGCTCACGCGCGAGGCGCTCGCGCAGGGCATGCAGGTGACGGACGCCAACCCGGTGGATGGGCTGGAGGGCCGGCTGCACCTGCTGCACGGGCTGGCGAAGGTGCTGCCTCGGCCAGGGGCGCTGCTGGACATCATCACCGCGCAGCAGCGCAGCGTGCGCGCCTCGGAGCTGCTGGGGCTGGTGTTGGAGGTGCTGGGCCCCATCTGGCCGGGTCGGGTGATGGTGGACGCGGTGAACCTGGGCGACGTGTGGCCACATCCCGCGCTGGGGTCGGTGGAGAGCCTGGAGGCGCTGGTGCCCTTCCACAAGCTGTCGCAGTGGCTGACGTATTCCCTGGTGGAGCCGCTGTCCGAGGCCGGTGTGGTGGTGACGGAGCTGGATGGCCTCACCGGCCTGCCCGAGTACCGCAACGGTGGCCTGCTGGTGGACCTGGGCGTGCTGTCTCCCCGGGAGCCGCGCCTCTTCACGCAGTCCTTCCACCCGGGTGATGAGCCCATCGTGGAGTGGCGTGCGCTGACGGTGGCGCTGCTGGACCGGGTGGCGGCGCTGGTGCGTGGCCGGCTGGGCCTGAGCGCGGAGGAGCTGCCGCTGGGGAAGGTGCTCCAGGGTGGCACGTGGACCGCGGGCCGGCGCGTGGCGGCGGAGCGGCGTCCCGGGGGTGGGCCGCCCATCCGCGTGGACAGTGACGGCACGGTGTTCTGACGGGAGGACGCAATGGAGTTTCCGAACTGCACGGTGGTGGACCACCCGCTGGTGAAGCACAAGCTCACGCAGATGCGCCGGGTGGAGACGAGCACCGCCTCCTTCCGGGCGCTGCTCCAGGAAATCTCACTGCTGCTCGCCTATGAGGCGCTGAGAGACCTCAAGGTGCGCGAGGAAGAAATCCAGACGCCCATGGCGCGCACGGTGGCGCCGGTGCTGGATGGCAAGAAGCTGGTGCTGGTGGCCATCATGCGCGCGGGGCAGGGCATCCTCGACGGGATGTTGCAGTTGGTGCCCTCCGCGCGCGTGGGGCACATCGGCCTGTACCGGGACCCGGAGACGCTGTCGCCGGTGGAGTACTACTACCGCGTGCCCGGCCAGCTCGCGGACCGGGACGTGGTGGTGTGTGACCCGATGCTCGCCACGGGGAACTCGGCGGTGGCCGCGCTCCAGCGGCTGAAGAAGAGCAAGCCCGGCTCATTGCGCTTCGTCTGTCTGCTGGCGTGCCCAGAGGGCCTGGCGAACCTGCGCGAGCACCACCCGGACGTCCACGTCTACACCGCGGCCATCGACGAGCGGCTGGACGAGCACGGCTACATCCACCCGGGCCTGGGCGACGCGGGCGACCGGCTCTTCGGGACCAAGTAGCGCGGTGGAGGAGATACCCCTCACCCGGCAACGGTGACTTGGCGCGCGGCCGTGTCCGGGACAGGATGCGCGCCGCGGACGGGGCCGGCGCAATCGGTTGGGGTGCAGTGATGCAAGGAATGCTTGTTCGCGCCCGGCGCATGATGACCTGGCTGGGCTGCGCCAGTGTGCTGGGACTGTCGGGAATCGCCCAGGCGGGGGCGGAGCCGTGCGCGTGCTCCACGTCGAACCAGAGCGTCGTCTCCGAGGTGCCGTGCCTCATCTTCCGCGCGTCCGTCAGTTGCGGGCTGAGCAACGTGCGCAACGCCTGTGCGCAGACGGTGACGCTGGTCGACTGGCCGTTGTCGGGCTGTTCGGACAGTGTGTGCACCCAGGCGCTCGCGCCAGGTGACGAGGCGGGCTTCATCTTCGGCAGGGAGGAGTCTGAGAGCGAGCGCTTCGTCGAGCAGTCCTACACGGTGCAGGTGGACGGCGTGGACCAGCGGCTCGCCATCAGCGCGGAGGTGACGTGCAGGGACGTCCGCGATTCCGATGGCTGTGCAGCGGCGCCGGGTGCGCTGGGCGCGGCGGGGGTGGCGCTGCTGGTGGGCGCGGTGGCTCGCCGGCGCCGTGGCGCTTGAGCGCAGGCCCTGAGCGGCACGGTCCGCCAGCTCCCGGGGGGCCTTCCAGGGATGCCGGGTGTCTGGACTAGGGTGGAGGCGTGTCCGCCTCCGTCCTGCTGCTGTTGCCCCTGCTTTGTGCCTCCGCCCCCACGCGCGTGGAGCTGGTGTTCGGTGGGGATGTGATTCCCCATGGCGAGGTGAAGGAGGTCGCGAGGCTGCACGCCCGCGCCGGGGCGCCGCCACCGGACGGAGGCCGGGCGCCCTCGCTCAACCATGAGGGCTGGGACCACGTCTTCGGGCCCATCGCGGACGTGCTGCGCACGGCGGACGTGGGCGTCGTGAATCTGGAGACGCCCGTCACCGACAACAAGAAGGCGGTCGCGCGGGAGCTCTTGTTCAACGCGCCGTCGGCCATGGTGCACGCGCTGGCCTCGGCCGGGGTGAAGGTGGTCTCCACCGCGAACAACCACGCGAGGGACCAGCACCCCGCGGGCATGTTGGAGACGTTGCGGCACCTGGACGCGGCGGGCATCCGTCATACGGGCACGGGCGCGACGAAGGACGCCGCGTGGGAGCCCGCCTTCGTGGAGGTGCGCGGCGTGAAGGTGGGGTTCCTGTCCTTCACGCGCATGCTGAATGGCTTTAGCAATCCGAAGGATGCGCAGGCGCCGCACGTCGCGCTGGTGCCCTATGCGGGGCACGAAGCGCACCGGGGGATTCAGCCCGAACAGGTCGTGGAGGCCGTGCGCGCCGCGGCGGCGCGGTGTGACGCGCTCATCGTGCTGGCGCACTGGGGGACGGAGTACAAAGGGGAGCCACGGCCCGAGGACCGCGAGCTGGGACGCGCACTGCTGGACGCGGGGGCGAGGGCGGTCATCGGGCACCATCCGCACGTGCTCCAGCCGCTGGAGTCGTACCAGACGGTGGATGGGCGCAAGGGGCTCATCGCGTACTCGCTGGGCAACCTGGTGGCGAACCAGGACCGCTTCTACCGGCACGAGGCGGGGGCGAAGAGCTCGGGGGGCGACCGGCGGGACTCGATGTTGCTGAGGCTGTCGCTGGTGCGGCCCATGCCCGGTGTGTCGGTGGCCCTGGAGGAAGTGGCGGTGCTGCCGGTGTGGATTGAGAACAACGCGGTGGGGCGGGCGCGAAATGAGTCGCGGAACATCCAGCCAGTGCTCATCGACCGGGAGGTGGAGGAGGTGACGGCGCGGCTGGCGTTGCTGGCGGCGCGCCCCGCGCCTCTGGACAAGGAGACTCTCGCGCAGAAGGCCTTGCTGGAGCGGCGGCTGGAAGGCTCCAAGCACCGGCGTGAGCGCATTCTCCGGATGTTGCCGGAAGGGTTCGCGGTGGCGTCCCCCGAGTTGCGTTGGCGTGGGATGGAGACTGTGCCTCCAGGACGGTTGGCCTCACAGCCGTGATGGCAAAGGCACACGTGGGTGTGCCGAAGTTCATCCTTGCTGTGAGATGTCCATGGTCTTTCAATTGGGCGGACTTTGGGGTGAGTCGGCTTCTGAGCAAGTCACACCGGGGGTTGGGATAGAGTGCACCCTATGCGTCAATCCGCCATCCTCCTCCTGCCTCTGTTGTTGCTGGCCTGCAAGAAGGACTCGAAAGAGCCGGACACGAAGCAGGCCGCGGTTCACGTCAAGATTGGCCACCACCCGAAATTCAGTAAGGGCTGCATCACGGTGGAGGCCCATGGTGGCACCGGTGAGACGGAGCGGGCGGAATTCAAGGAGTCCCAGTTCGACTCCAACGACCCGGTGTTGAACGTCGCCGTCTTCCGGAAGGCGGACTGGGCGCGGGACGTCGAAATCACCGTCAAGGTTTTCGAGAAGGGGTGCGCGGAGGAGCAGTTGGTGGATGAGCGGAAGCGGACCTTCAGCTTCGCCTCCGCGGGCCGGCAGGAGTGGTTGCTCGAGGACTTGCACACCGCTGACGAGGACGGTGACGGCTTCGTCCCACCGGGTGGTCCGATGAACCGGGGGACGGACTGCGATGACCTGCGGGAGGCGGCTTACCTTGGCGCGCCGGAGCTCTGTAACGGCCTGGATGACAACTGCGACGGCCAGATGGAAACGGGTGTCGTCAACAGGGTCTGGTACCAGGACGGCGACCGCGATGGCTTTGGACTCGATGGGCCCGGTACGGAGGCCTGTGACCCGCCGAGTGAACATCATGTCGAGGTGACGGGGGATTGTAACGACGAGCGGGCCGACATCCATCCAAACGCCGTGGAGGCATGCAACGGCTCGGATGACAACTGCGACAATCGCGTCGACGAGTTGTTCACGGAGGGGCAGGGGGCCCTGGGGACGGCGTGCACGGAGTTCTGCAACGGGACGTATGCATGCAACGACGCGCAGACGGGGACGGTCTGCGTCGGCACGCCTCCGACGCCGCTCTACGCGGACGCGGACGGCGACGGAGAGGGCGAGAAGGACAGCGCGCCGGTGGGAGGGCTGTGCCCTGGCGAGACACCGCCTGAAATGATGGCGACGAACGCGCTGGACTGTGATGACGCAGACCGCGACACGAACACCCAAGGGACGGAGGTCTGCGACGGCCTGGACAACGACTGCGATGGACAAGTGGATGAGCAGATGTCCTGCGGCTCGCTGATGAAGGTGGCGGACACCGTGCTGGAAGGGGGCGACTGGAGGACGGTGGCGGTGCACCCGAGTGGTTACCCGGTGTGGGTGGCGGGATTGGACGGCAAGCTGGCGGTGAAGATGACCGCGACGTCAGCGTTCGTGAGCCACGGCGGGGATACGACGACTCGGTGTGGTCCTGCACAAAACTCGCTGGACTGGCACGCCGCATGGGTCAACCCCAACAATGGTTATGTGGTGGTAGCCGGAGAGGACGGCTGGGTGGGCGAGCACAATGGGGGATCCTGCTTCGCAAGCCAATTAAACCTCAATGGAGGCAGTGACTACTTCTCGGGTGTCGTTGGGATAGGAGATCCCATTCAGATATTTGTCGTCTCCAGCTTGGGCCACTTGCACGAGTGGACGGCCCAAACTACGCACCACGACTCGCCCGGTCGGTACTGGGGCCTCCATGCGCTCGGCCCGAATGCACTGTATGCAGTGGGATCGACAGAGGCGTCGTCACCGCTGACGCCGGTGGTGAATCTCTACACCCGCACCCCCCCCGACACCTCCTGGGGCACTCCGGCAGTGCACATCCTCCAAGGGACCGCGGGCTACAACGGCGGCTTGCGAGCGGTATGGGCTGCGGACGCGACGCTCATCTACGCGGTGGGCGACGGCGGCTTGGTGGTGAAAGGCAGTGGGCAGTCAAGGGACTGGGAGCGGGAGCTTCCTCCCTCGGGGCCCGCAGTCGATTACGTCAGTGTGGCTGCCCCGCCCGGAACCATGAATGCCTACGTCATTGGCAACGTGGCTGATGCAGGACGGCTACAGCGGCTGACCCCGAACGGGTGGGCCAAGGCTCCAGCCTTCGCTACGGGCGAGCCAAGCGTGCAGCTCCGCGACATCGCGGTGACCTCCACGAGCAACTTCTGGATCGTCGGCGATGATGGAAACGTCTACCACTTCCCGGAGCCAGCTCCCTCCACTCAGCCATAAGTCGATGGGTTGGAGTTGGCAGGGTTTTGCCCAAGCTGTCTGTCTAGCCTAATGTCCAGGCATGCTTGGTGCAATGACTTGGGGGCGGTGCCTGTCCCTCGCCGCATGCATATGGATTGTCATCCCCGTGCATGCGGCCAGAGCAGATGGCGATTTTGAGCGTCACATCGCGGAGGCCGTGCGCCTCTATGATGAACTCGAATACGAGCGTGCCCTCGAGCAACTGGAGCGTGCCCGAGGAAGCCTCCGAGGCACGCGCGATCGAGTGAAGTTTGCGTTGCATCGCGGCATCATCAGCGCGGACCTCGGGCGGTGGCAGGCGGCGCGTGACGAGTTCCGCTCAGCCCTCCTGCTGGAGCCAGATGCACGCCTTCCCTTGCGCGTTTCCCCCAAGGTCTCACGGGAGTTCGAGGCCCAGCGTGCACTCGCGAAGGCTGAGCTGGCGCGTAGGCGAAAGGACTCGCCCAGGCGTGAAGCGGTGCGCGTCGAGCAGCCCGAGGTGGAAACGGAGTCGATTGCGGACGCTTCTTCTGGGCTGCCTGCCGCGCTGACACCTGACCAACAGGCTACGGCTTCGAGCCCCATGGAAGTCCAAGGCACGACAGCTACGCCGAGCCCTTCCTGGCGGCGCATCGGGGGGCGGCAGGTGCCGCTTGCCAGTCTGGTGCTGCTGGGCGCTGGCATTGCGGCAACCGGTACGGGAACCGTCTTCGGCGTCTCTTCTCGAGGACATATCTCGGACGCTCGGGAGGCAAGGTTCCACGAGCAGCTCGTGGAGCGTCACGGCCGTGCGCAGCGCAGCGCGAGAACGGCCAACGTCCTCTTTGGTACGGCGGGGGTTGCGGCGGCGGGCGCCCTGGTGACCTGGCTCCTGTTGGGAGAGCGGGACGAGGCTGTCACGCAGCAAGGGGAAGCACGATGATGCGCTGGAGCATGGTCTTGCTGCTGCTGTTCACCGCGTGCTCAGTCCCGAGCCTGGAGGAGCTCCAAGGGGAACGTCCCCTGGCATGTGATGCGCAGCATCCCTGTGGGGCGGGACAGGTATGTGTTTTTGGTGCCTGTCAGGAGAGTCCCTGTGGCTCAACCACGCCGACGGTGGCATATGCGGATGCGGATGGGGACGGCTTCGCAGCGGTGGATGCGCCTTCGCGCGTGTTCTGTGGCGCCGTTCCGGCTGGCTATTCCACAACCCTGGGAGACTGCGATGACGCGCGCGCGGAGGCTTATCCTGGCGCGCCGGAGCTTTGTAACGGCCTGGATGACAACTGCGACGGCCAGATTGAAACGGGGGTCGTCAACAAGGTCTGGTACCTGGACAAGGACCGCGATGGCTTTGGACTCAATGGGCCCGGCACGGAGGCCTGTGACCCGCCGAGTGAACTTCATGTCGAGGTGACGGGGGATTGTAACGACGCGCGCGCCGACATCCATCCAAACGCTGTGGAGGCGTGCAACGGCGTGGATGACAACTGCGACGGGCGCGCCGACGAGCTGTTCACGGAGGGGCCGGGGGCGTTGGGGACGGCGTGCACGGAGTTCTGCAACGGGACGTATGCCTGCAACGACGCGCAGACGGGGACTGTCTGCGTCGGCACGCCTCCGACGCCGCTCTACGCGGACGCGGACAACGACGGAGAGGGCGAGAAGGACAGCGCGCCGGTGGGCGAGCTGTGTCCTGGCGCGCCGCTGCCTTCGATGATGGCGGCGAACACGCTGGACTGTGATGATGCTGACCCTGGCACGAACACCCAGGCGACGGAGGTCTGCGACGGGCTGGACAACGACTGCGACGGGCAGGTGGATGAGGAGATGTCCTGCGGCTCGCTGAAGAGGGTGGTGGACCCCGTGCTTGCAGGGGGCAATTGGAGGACGGTGGCCGTGCACCCGAGTGGTTACCCGGTGTGGGTGGCGGGATTGGGTGGCAGGCTGGCGGTGAAGATGGACGCGACTTCAGCGTTCGTGAGTCACAGCGGGGATACGACGACTCGGTGTGGGCCGGCCGGAAACACGCTGGACTGGCACGCGGCGTGGGTCAATCCCAATAACAGCTATGTGATTGTGGTCGGTGAAGACGGTTGGATGGGCGAGCACAACGGGGGCTCCTGCTTCACCACTGAAGTGAGTCTCCCTGGCACCAGTGACTACTTCTCAAGCGTTGTCGGAATCGGAAGTCCAGCTCAGGTATTTGTCGTCACCAGCTTGGGCCACTTGTATGAGTGGACGGCCCAAACTACTCGCCACGACTCGCCCGGCCGGTACTGGGGGCTCCATGCATTCGGTCAGGATGCGCTGTATGCAGTGGGCTCGACAGGGGAGTCGTCACCGCTGACGCCGATGGTGGGTCTCTATACCCGCAGCATCATCTGGGGCACTCCTTCAGTGCAGAACCTCCAGGGGACCGCGGGATACAACGGCGGCTTGCGAGCGGTATGGGCTGCGGACGCGACGCTCATCTACGCGGTGGGTGACGGCGGCTTGGTGGTGAAAGGCAGCGGTCAGTCGAGGGACTGGGAGCGGGTGCTTCCTCCCTCGGGGCCCGCGGTCAATTACGTCAGTGTTGCCGTGCCGCCGGGAACCGAAACGGCCTATGTCATGGGCAATGACGGCAACAGGGGACGACTGCACCGGCTGACTCCGCACGGATGGGCCAAGGCCCCAGCCTTCACCCCAAGCGCACCAAACGCGCCGCTCCGCGACATCGCCATGACCTCCTCAAGCAACTTCTGGATCGTCGGCGACGACGGAAACGTCTACCACTTCCCGGAGCCGTAGCCCTCAGCCTCCGCCCCGTCCCTCAGGCCCTGAGGGCGGGGCGCGGTCCTCGCGAGTCAGCTCCCGCAGGGCCACGATTTTCTCCAGCAGCGGCCCTCCGTGTTTCATCCGGGCAATCCGCTGTGACGGATAGATGCCCCGGTGCCCCGTGAGCAGGTACGCCACCGTGGCCACAATCGCCACGTGGGGCAACACATTCGCCCCCAACAGCTCCACGGCCATGATGGACAGCGCCAGCGGCGTGTTCGCCGCGGCCGCGAACAGGGCCGCCATGCCCACCGCCGCACCCAAATCCAACGGCAGGCCCAACAGCCGCGCCAGGACGTTGCCCAGCGACGCGCCGATGAAGAACAGCGGCGTCACCTCGCCGCCGAGGAATCCCGCGGCCAGCGTCACCACCGTGAAGGCAAGCTTCCACGCGAACGCCGACACGGGCAGCGCCGGGTCCTCGAAGGCCCGCTGGATGCCCGGTACCCCCAGGCCCAGGTAGTCATCCGTACCGGCCAGCAGCCACAGCAGCAGCACGGCCAGACCGCCCAGCGCCATCCGCAGCGGCAACACCTGCACGCGCTGCTCCAGCAGCTTCTTCAGCCGGTGCATCAGCTCCACGAACACCGCCGCCACCACGGCCACCGCCACCGCGAACACCAGCCACTTCGCCAGCACCGCCACCGTCAGCGGCAGCGCCCCCGGCGCCGGATACGGCGTGTGGTGGATGCCCAGCCCCCGCGTCACCATGTCTCCCACCACGGATGCCACCAGCGCGGGCAGCAGGGCCTCGTAGCCCATGCGCCCCACCACCACGACCTCCAGCCCGAACACCGCCCCCGCCACCGGCGTGCCGAACACCGAACCGAACCCACCCGCGATGCCCGCGGCCAGGAGCTCGCGGCGCGTGTCCGGGCCCACCCGGAAGCGCCGCGCCACCAGGTCCGCCAGACTGCCGCCCATCTGCACCGCGGTGCCCTCGCGGCCCGCGCTGCCGCCGAACAGGTGCGTCAGCACCGTCCCCACCAGCACCATGGGCGCCATGCGCACCGGCACCTGCGCGTCGCTCGCGTGCACCGTGTCCAGCACCAGGTTGTTGCCCCCGCGAATGGGCCCACCCCACTTCCCGTACACCGCCCCCAGCACCAGCCCCGCCACCGGCAGCGCGTACACCAACCACGGGTGCCCTTCCCGGAAGTGCGTCGCTTCGTCCAGCAGGTACAAAAAGACCGCGGACGCCACGCCGCAGACGACGCCCACCAGCCCACCCAGGAGCAGCCACTGCATCAGCGCTCTCGTGCCACGGGAAAGATTCACGTGAAACACTCCGGACCTGGGTGAAACATGATGAAACACCGCGTCAAAGGTTTGCTCCGCGTCATTCTTACGACATCGACTCAAACACGGGTGAGGTCATCACAACACCAGCTATTCTGACTTGGTGCGTTATTCTTGTTTCAGGGTGATTTGCCAATCGACGCCATGTAGCCTGCGCGCTCCCCCAACAACCCCCAGTGGGAATCCAAAGGAGCGGGGCATGTCTTTCCGTCACAGCGGGATGTCCGTCGTCGCCATGTGCGCGGCCTTCACGGTCGGTGGTAGCGCGATGGCGAGCACCCTCAACCAGAACACGTCGTGGACCATCGACCAGCCGTCGACGTCGACGAAGTACCGCGTGGTGGCCTACGGCGACTCCATCTACGCCGGCTACAACGGCTCCGTCTTCTTCTGGAACGTGGCCCGCCGCGCGGCGCCTGTGGTGCAGGGCGAGGACCTGGCGCGGAAGTGGAACGCGGACGTGGAGGTCATCCGCCGCACCAAGTCCGGCGCGAAGGCGGACGACATCTACAACAACAAGATTGTCTCTGAGCGCTCGTACATGCAGGCGGCCAACACCCGCGTCGTCATGTTCGAGATGTGTGGCAACGACTACCTCCAGGCCCGCAGCGCCTTCTCTGGGCAGACGGGCACCTGTAACTACTCCGGCCTGGAGGCCGCGCTGGCGACCTGCACCACGTACATGGAGCGGGCGATGCAGACCATCAACCAGTACGCGCCCGCCGCCGCGACCAAGATCATCTCCAACATCTACTACCCGGGCTTCAACGCGGACAACGTGAACACCCAGTGCCGGGACTCCGCCACGGGCCAGGTGGTGAACAAGCGGGAGAAGTTCCTGCCGCTCCTGGCGAGGAGCAACTGGCGCGCGTGCAGCCTGGCGGCTCGCCACGGCTTCAAGTGCGCGGACTCGTTCGCGGAGTACATGGCCGCGGATTACGACTCCAACGGTGATGGCAAGGTGGACTCCGAGGCCATCCGCTACATCGAGGGCGAGTCCGAGGCTGCGTACGTCCAGCGCATCTCCGTGACGCTGCGCTCCACGCTGCGCGACTCGAACACGCACTTCGTCAACGCGAGCACCAGCTACGACTACCTCCAGTCTGACGACACCCACCCGACCTACACCGGTGGCACCATTTCCAGCTCTGGCGGCACCGGCGCGCTGCCCACCGACACCTCGACCTGGAACAAGACGGGCCACGACCGCATGGGCTGGGAGAGCGCGAAGTTCAACCCCGCCAGGCCGTAGTCGCTGCGACCGCGCTCACGCCTCGAGTGTGAGTGCGGTGCTTGGGCCTCCGGTTGCCTTCGGGAACCGGGGGCCTTGTCGTTTCCAGCGCCCGGCGCGCACGTCACATCATGAAGCGCGCGCCGATCAACCCAAGGGTGCCGACGTAGTAGACGAGCCAGCAGAACCACTCCGCCGCGCGCCGCACGCCGCGCGCCCAGGCTGGCAGAATCCACGCCGCCAGGAGCGACGCGCCCTCCGCGACGACGCGCCAGAAGCAGGCGAAGAGCAGCAGGCACAACGAGATTGGCACGTAGTACCGGCCGAACGAACGCAGGTACGCGTCTAATCCGTACATCCTGTACTCACCCAGCGCGCCTCCAAACGAGATGACCTGGTACGAGTAGAAGAGGATGGCCGTGGGCACCAGCGGGAAGAGCACGAACTTCACCAGCAGGTGGTACCAGCGCCGGCGCCACAGGGCATGGCGTGCATGGGCGTAACGAACCAGTGTGTGGGATTGCGCGGCGCCTGGTGCTCCGTGCTGGCCCAGCGCGTTCAGCAGGGGCAGTGCGTCCTCCACCTCCAGCGCGTGGCTGAAAGCGCGGCCTGACCGCATCCGCAGCGTCAGGCCGGGGCCCGGGAGCGGCAGCCGCCAGGGGCGCACCGCGGTCACGGCTTCAAAGGGAATCTCCATCCGGGAACCGCCGCGCAGCGTCAGGGTCCACTGGTGGGTGTCCACGGCGACGATGGCCCGGCGGCCGCGGCGCAGCGCGGAGACGAACGCGAGCGGTAGCACGACTCGCAGCACCAGCCCGACGGCGATGGGCACGGGCTGCATCCGCTGGGTCCCTTCGGAAATTTCCATCCAGAGCTGCGCGGTGAAGTGGAGCAGGGCGCCCAGCGCGGCGAGCTGCGTCACCACCGCGAGTCCTCGCAGCCCGGGTGTCCAGGCGTGCACCGCGAAGCGAGCGGGCTCGGGCGTGGTGGCGGGTGGCGTGCCGCCGGGGGCATCGGTGACGAGAATGGACGAAGAGCTCATGAGGGTGAGCGGAATGCGCTGTGATTGCCTCGGAGGGGGTGGCTCCGTAGCATACGCAGCCCGGAGGTCTTCACGCGAACATGAGGCCGCAGTCCCCTGCACCAAAGCGTCGCGTTGACAGCGACGGCGTCACGCACATCACGCCCGCTCGAACGGGGAAGGGGCTGGGTGTGTGGCTCGTGGGCGGCGCGTGTGTCTTCACGCTCGCGTGCATTGGCTTGAGTGTCTGGTGGGGCTCGACCGACATCGAGGTGGAAGCGCCGCCGCCGCTCGCGGAGGTGCCGCTGCCCATTCCGCCTCCCGCGCCCGAGGTGCGTGCCCGCGCGCCGCGGACACGGCCGCCTCCCGTCGCGGCTTCTGCTTCGCAGCCCGCCCCCGAGCCTGTCGCCGAACTGGCCACCGATACCGATGTCCAGGAGCCGGCCATGGAGTCCGAACTGACGGGCATGCAGCTCTACCGGCCCGGGACGAAGCCCATCAAGAAGGGCCTCGTCGTCCCCGATGACTTCGAGCTGCCGCCCGGGTACGTGCGTCATTTCCAGTACAAGGACTCGGGTGAAATCGTGGCGGCCGTGCTGATGTTCCATCCCGACCATCAGCCTGTGGATGCGAACGGCCAGCCGATTCCCAAGCCCGCCGACGGGCTGGTGCCCGAGGGGCTGGCCCCTCCGGGAATGCCCATCCGACGGTTGGAGCTGCCCGAGGGCGCGGAGAGTGGGGCGCCCTCGCCGTGACCGGCGTCCAGGTGGGGGTGGGCCGCGGGCGGCACCTGGCGGTGGCGCTGCTCGGTGTCCTGGGGACCACGGTCCTGTTCGCGCTGTTCGGGCGGCTGGAGGCTCGCTGGCTGGCGCTCGGCTGGGTGGCGATGGTGCCCTGGCTCGCGGCGCTGGACCGGGCCCGCTCGGCACGCGAGGCGCTGGGCCTGGGCGTGCTGCTCAGCGTGACGTTCACCGCCGCCGTCTTTCACTGGTTCCCGGGCGCGCTCCAGGCGTACTCGCGGGCGCCCACGGTGGTTGGTTGGGCGCTGTTCCTGCTGGTGGCGCCGCTGCTCCAGCTCCAGTTCGTCGCCGCCGCGCTGGCCCGGTACGCGGCGCGGCGTCTGGCGCGGGAGGGGCAGGGCTGGTTGCCGCCCCTGGTAGGGACGCTCGCATACGTAGGCGTGGAGGGAATCACGCCCAAGCTCTTCGCGGACACGCTGGGACACGGGCTCTATGCCTCCGAGTGGCTGCGGCAGGGCGCGGACGTGGCGGGCGCGCCGGGACTCACGCTGGTGTTGCTCCTGGGCAATGAGTGCGTGCTCGCGGCGTTTCGTGCCTGGAGGGGCCATGGGGCGCGTGCCGCCTGGAAGCCCGTGGCGGGGCTCGCGGCGCTGGTGCTCGTGTTGTCGGGGTACGGCGCCTTCCGGCATGCGCAGGTGCGCGAGGCGACCCGGGCTGAGGGCGGGCTGGTGGTGGGCGCGGTGCAGGCGAACATCACCCGCTACGAGAAGCTGAAGGCGGAGATGGGCGCCTACGAAGTCGTGCGGATGGTGCTCGACACGCATTACGCGATGTCGGACGCGCTGCTGCGCGACGGACCGGTGGACCTGTTGGTGTGGCCGGAGACGGTGTACCCCACGCCTTTTGGAGCGCCGCGCAGCGAGACAGGCGCGGCGCTGGACGCGGAGATCGCCGGCTACGTCTCCGAGCGCGGGGTGCCGCTCGTGTTCGGCACGTATGACCTGGAGGGCGAGCGCGAGTTCAACGCGGCCATGTTCCTGGGGCCGTCGTCACCTGGAGGCGCGTTCGAGCGCGCCGCGTACCGCAAGACGATGCTCTTCCCGCTGACGGAGTGGGTGCCAGACGCCATCGATACCCCCACGCTTCGCGAGTGGCTGCCGTGGACAGGACGCTGGAAGCGAGGGCCCGGGCCTCGGGCGGTGAGCTTCACGCTGCGCGACGGACGCCAGCTCCGGGTGGCGCCGCTCATCTGCTACGAGACCATCTTCCCCGAGTATGTCGCGCAGGGCGTGCGGCAGGGCGCGGAGCTGCTGCTCACGCTGTCCAATGACTCGTGGTTCACCGGCACGCCCGCGCCCCGGCTGCACCTGATGCACGCGGCCTTCCGCAGCATCGAGACGCGGCGGCCACAGGTCCGGGTGACGAATTCGGGTGTGACCGCGCTCATCGACGTCACGGGCGCGGTGGTGGCCGAGGTGGACGACAACCAGCGCGCGGGCCTCACCATGCGCGTGCCGGAGACGGCCGCGCTGACGACGCTCGCCCTGGCGTGGGGAGACTGGCTGAGCCCATTGGCGCTGGTGTCAGCGGTGGTGGGCCTCGCGGGCGCGGTACTGGCGCGGCGGAGGGCTCGGCCCTGATGGGCTTCAGGACGTAGCGGGGGCCCTCGGTGCCGCCGTCAAGCAGGCTCAGGCGGTGCAAGAAGCCCGTATTCATCTCCACCGACGGGATGTGGCGCGTGGGAAAGCGCCGGGGCGATTTCTACGCGAGGCGCGCACCGAGCATGGCGCGCACCGAGCGAGTGAGGCTCTCGATGGAGACCGCATGGCCGCGCTGAGCCAACTGCTCGGCGAGCACCGCCATCGACCTGTCATCGCCGAGCGCCATGAGTTCGCGGCAGTGCGGGTCGCTCGCCAGCCATGCGAGCGCCTCGCGTGTTGCGAGTCCCTTGCTTCCGCGCAGCCGATTCTCGACCTCGGGCCGCAGCGCTGAGCGCCCTTCATTCGCGAGCGCCATCGCCCGGCCAGAATCGAGGTCGCCGCGTTCATCGAAAGCGGCGGGTTCGAACAGCTCCTCGAACGTCGCGTGGTCGTGGATGTCCGGCGTGAATTCGCCCCAACCGGTCGACCCGCACACCAGCGTCCGCCGGCACCGGTCCGCGTCGATGCTCGTGTTGCCGTCGAGCAACACGAGCGCGGCTTCGCACGAGCGCGCCCACAGCACCGCGCCGCCGTCACCCCACGTTCCGCTCACGATGCCGAGCCCACCGCCGGCGACCAGGTCGCCCTCGATTCCGACGCGCGCGCTCGCGGCGAAGCGCACGTTCCTCGCGCGCACGTTGCCAGTCACAATCAGCGTGCTCGTCAGGTAATCGTCGGTCGTGCACACGAGATCGCCGCTCGTCTCGAGGTCCCCGTCGATGATGACAGCCCAGGGGCCGGGCCCACTCTTGAGCGTGTCGTCGAGGCGCAGACCTGCGTTGACGATGCGAGGCACGACGATGCCGTTGGTCTCCGGGTCGTTGAGCTGCTCGGTCTCGAGGAACGAGGCGAGCCAGCTCGCCCCAGCAAATCGCCTGGCGACCTCTGCGAACGTCGTCTCTTCTCCGAGCTCGTCGACTTGAATCATCGCGAGCACGCTACGGTATGCAGCGCCGGAGCCGCAACGCTCGCCACCCCGTCACAGACGCCCGGCCTTGAACTCCTTCACGATGTGCGCACTGGCGCGCACGGCGATGGCCATCATCGTCAGCGTGGGGTTCTGCGGTCCCTGGGACGGGAAGCAGGCACCGTCGTTGATGAAGAGGTTGGGAACGTCCCAGCTCTGATTGTGGGGATTGAGCACCGACGTCTTCGGGTCCGTGCCCATGCGCGCCGTGCCCACTTCGTGGATGGCCATGCCCGGCGTGGACAACGTGGCGTTGGCCTTCTCCACGGTGAAGCCGGCCGCTTCCATCATCTCCTTGCAGGTCGCCAGCGCGTCCTCGGCCATCTTCAGCTCGTTGGCCGAATGCCGGCATTCGATGTGCGCGGCGGGGATGCCCCAGCGGTCCTTCACCGTCGGGCTGAGCGTCACGCGATTCTCCGGGCGCGGCACCATCTCCCCGAAGGGCACGAAGTGGCAGTTGTCTCCAAAGGTGAAGACCTGCACGCCGTAGCCGCGCGCGAAGTCCTGCTCCTTCGTGGCCACGTTGCGGAACTGGGGGATGTACGCCCAGCTATGCTCCTGCCGCTGGGCTTCGGGAGGCAGGTTCATCTTCGCCTCGATGCCCAGCATGTACGTGTGGTCCATCAGGTTGCGGCCCAACTGCCCCGACGCGTTCGCCAATCCGTCCGGGAACGCGCTGCATCGCGAGTTCAGCAGCAGCCGCGTGGATTCAATCGCGCCCGCTGCCAGCACCACCACCCGCGCGTGGGCCTCGTAGGACTTGCCCGTCCTCGCGTCGAGGAAGTGCACCCCCGTGGCGCGCCCTGTCGCCGCGTCGTACAGCACCTGGTCCACCACCGCGTTCGTGCGCAGCGCGAGCCGGCCCGTCTTCAACGCGGCGGGCATCGTCACGGGCGCTCCCGCGGTGCGGCGGACGATGACGCGGCGTTCCGGCCAGCGGCGCTCCACCTGTTCCTTCAGGCGCTGCTCCGCGGGCGTCATGGCGATGGCACCCGCGAAGACGGAGTCCGGCAGAATGTCCAGGCCATCCGCGTTGCCGTGGATACCCATCCACCGCTCCACCGTCTCGTAGTGCGGCGCCAGATCCGCCAGCGTCAGCGGCCAGTCCGGCCCCTGCCCATCCTGCGTGCCTGCTTTGAAGTTGAAGTCAGACAGTCGATAGAACTGGCGCCCGTGTGCCTTCACGGATGTGCGCCCGCCCACCTGCCGCGCACGAATCCACGTGAAGGGCTGGTCCTCCGGCGTGGTGTAGGGATTGTCCACGTCGTCGACGAAGGCGTGCGGGTGGAAGGGCCACGCGAAGGTGGTGCTCTGCACCGACTGGCGCACCTTGCGCTGGTCGTCCGTCTCCGCCAGGTAGCCAAGGGATTGGCGCATGCGGTGGAGCATCCACAGCATCCGGTCCGCGCCCATGCCGCGGCCCGCTTCGAGCACCAGGACACGCAAGCCTGCTTCCGTCAGCTGCTTGGCTGTCCATCCGCCGCAAGCGCCACCACCCACCACCACCACGTCGAACATCATCCTGGATGTGCCCACAGGTTTCCTGGCGCGACAGTGCCGTCTTTGATGGCACTGTGAGTTGTCTATGTGGAGTGTAAGCTGCTCAGTACGTGGCGGAGCAACGTGGGTCCCGTCTGCACTCCTGGGGTTCAAACACCCCAGCTTCCTTCCGCGAGGTCCAACGAAGATGAAGTGGCGGTGGCTGCTGGGTGGAGCGCTCGCGCTGGGGTTGCTGGGCGCGCTGGCGGTGTTCGGTAGGGCGCTGCGTCATTCCGAGGCCTACTTCCACTACCCACGTCCCAAGGCCGAGCGCCCCGCTGACTTCGCCGAGGCAAAGGACGTTTCGCTTCAGACGTCGGATGGGCTGACGCTGCGGGGCTGGTACGTGCCGTCCCGGAACCGCGCCGCCGTGGTGCTGGCGCACGGCCTGTCCCAGACGCGCGCGGACCTGCTGCCCGAAGCGCGAATCCTGCGGGCCGCGGGCTATGGCGTGCTGCTCTTCGACTTGCGCGCCCACGGTGAAAGCGAGGGCGGTTTCTCCACCTGGGGAGACCTGGAGCGCCGGGACGTGCGGGCCGCGCTGGACTTCGTGCGCGCCCAGCCGGACGTGGACCCGGAGCGGGTAGGGGCGCTCGGCTTCTCGATTGGCTCCGCGGCCGTGGCGGAGGTGGCGGCAGAGGACCCGGCGGTGCGCGCCGTGGTGCTGCTGTCCCCGTTCAACACGCTGTGGCTGGCCGCCGCGTATGACTTCCGCCGCTTCGGCTTCGTGTCGCAAAGCGGGGCGCTGGTGCCCTTCTGGCGCCGCGGCATCGCCCTGGAAGAGGTGCGTACCATCGACGCGGTGGAGCGCATCCGCCCCCGGCCGCTGCTCATCGTCATGGGGACGGAGGAGTCAGGACAGCCGCTCGCCGACGAGCTCTTCGCCAAGGTGCGCGAGTATGCCCAGACATGGCGCATCCAAGGCGCCGGGCACGGGAACTTCAGCGCCACCGAGCCGGAGGCGTACCCGCGCCGGCTGACGGACTTCCTCAATGCCGCGTTGCTGGCGCGCGGCACCTCGGCGACGGACGCGCGCTGAGCGTCACTCCGCCTGCGGAGCCGCGCTCGCCGTGGACTCCAGCGCCGCGAGCTGCGCCAGGAAGGCGCGGCCCTTGGCCGGGTCCGTCATGTGGATGAAGGCGGCCATGCCCTTGAGCTGCTCCAGCGACTCGCCCTCGCGGCCCGGCTTGCCCTTCTTCCGGTTGTGGATGGCGGCGCGCAACTGGCGCACCACGTCGCGCGGAACCCGGGCCGCCGGCGCGTCCTTGCCCGCCGCATTCACGACCAGCCCCGTCACCCGCTGCCGCGTGCCCTTGCGCGCCACGCGCGTCTTGTCCGGGTGCACGCGGAAGCCCTCCGCCTCCACCACTTCCTGCACGCGAGACAGCAGCACCGCCACCGGGGGACGCTGCGTCCGCCGCGCCTTGGGCTGCTTCGCCTTCGTCCACGAGAAGGTCAGGTCGTCCGCGTAGCGCGTGTACGTGAAGCCCAACCGCTTCGCGAGCGCGGACAGCCGCTTGTCCAGCTTCAGGCACAGCGCGTTGGTGATGCCCGGCGACGTGGGCGCGCCCTGGGGCAGCGCGCGCGGGCCCTTGGCCACGTGCAACAGCTTGCCCCGGAACTGCACCGCCTCCCGCGGCGCTTCCGTGGAGAGCAGCGACAGCAGCGTGGACGTGCCCTCCGGCAGGCCGCCCTTGCGCAACAGGCCCTTCACCCGGCGCCAGGTGACGGAGGGGAAGAAGTCCTTGAGGTCCACCTTCACCACCACGTCCGCGCCCTGGTGGGCCAGCGCGTTGGTGAGGATGGAGCGCCCCGCCACGAAGCCGTGCGCCGCGCCGTGCACCGGCAGCCGCTCCACGACGTTGGACAGCACCCAGCGCTGCGCTTCCTTCAGCTCCGGCTTGGGGGACGTAATCGTGCGCTTGCTGCCGTCCCGCTTCGGAATCGTCCAGCTCACGTAGTGCGTGGCCGTGTCCACCTCGCGGTGGAACGCGAACCAGCGCAGCTTGGACACGCTCAGCCCCAGCGCCTTGGCCAGCGCCTCCGCCGAGTCCAGCTCCGTCAGGCCGTTGGCCCGGGCGCGCTCCTCGCGGTGGGGCACGTCGAACGCGTCGGCCGGGCGGTCCTCCGCCCAGTGCACGCCCGCGCCCAGGTGGCCCACGTGCGTGGCCTTCCAGGCCTCGTACGCCTGACGCTTCAGCGCGCGGCGCTCGGTGGCCTCGGCCTTCTTCTTCTCCTTCCAGGCCTTCTTGTCCTTCTCGGAGGCGCTGGAGAAGTCCAGGTCCTCCACCGCGAGGCCCTTGGAGACGAGCTGCGCCTGCACCCAGTCGTCGGCACCGCCCGCTTCGTCGATGGCCTTCGCGCGGACGAGCAGCGCTTCGTGCGCGAGCCGGCGGGCTTCACGCTTCGCGGCCGCGTCCGGCGACGGAGCGGTGGGTTCGGGCGTGGGCACGGCCTGCGGCGAAGCTGCGGGGACGAACGGGTCCAGCCTGGCGGTCATGTCTGCACCTTGGGCGGGCGCGGCGGTGGAAGACGGGACATGGCGCGAGCAGTCGAGGGAGGCCGGGAAAGCACCACCATCTTACCTGGGGCACGGTAGCCTCACCGGCTCTCCCCTCCTAGGCACTACGGCCGGGGTGGGTAAACGGCGGTCGCGTCGTTGGCTCCGCTACCCACCCTGGCCGTAGTGCCTAGGAGGGAGAGAGCCAAGAACAGGCTACCTTGCGGAGAGTGTCCTGCATTCCAACCGGAGCGGCGCAACGCCGCTCCCGCGCTCGAGGCGCTCAGGCTGATGCACTCCGGACCTCTCTCGGCTGCTCGCGCGTGAAGCGCACGTCGTCGTCTCTTCGTCGCACCTGTCCTGCCGGCCGCGCGTGGCGGCCGAGCCGTGGTTGAAGGGTTTACACCAATGCCGAGGCCGCGTCGATGTAGCCGTCAGCCGCCAACTTCTCCAGGCGCGCGAAGTACGCTCCGCGCGCTTCCGCATCCGAGTCGAACCAGAGCCGCTGGTGACGCGGCGAGCCCGTGCGCGGGCCCCACTCCACCGCCACCACCTGACCATCCAGGGAAACCCGGTACACCGTCTCCAGGCCGCTCTCCGCGTCGCGCCGCACGTAGGAGCGCGTCTCCGCGCGGATGAGCTTGCGGCCCTCGGGCGTCTGCCGCAGCGCCTCTTCCTCCGCGCGGCGGCGCGCGTAGGCCAGCCGCAGCGCCAGCAGGTGCTCGCAGGGGCCTTCCCTCAGGCCGGAGCGCCGGTGGTGCGGACACCCGCAGCTCGCGTCCTTCACGCGGCCTTCCAAATCCAACGTGAAGCTGGGGAAGAAGCTGCGCAGGGCCTCGCGGTCCACCACTTCGCCGTGGATGCGGATGCCCTCTCCCACCACGTCGTGCACCTTGGTCAGCTTCACCTCGCCCGCACCCGGAGCGCCGTCGCCGCCCAGCAGGCGGTGCGCCCGCGCTTCCAGCTCGTTGCCGTAGCGGATGACGGCGGCGTCCACCGGCGTGGGCATCAGCTCGCGCGGACGGTACTGGCCGCGCGCCACGTCGAAGAGGATGCGTCCGCGCAGGCACTCCAGTTGGAGCGCCGCGCGCACGGACTCCTTGGGCGCGCCGGCATTGGCGGCGAGCGTGTCGAAGGGCAGGGGGCCTTCGGTCCGCAGCCGGTTGCGAAGCTGCTCCGCCAATCCGTCCGGCACCGCGCGGGGCATCAGCACGTCGAAGGCCGCGGCGGAGGACCAGCCGCTCTCCGTCCAGCCCGTGAGGCCCAGCGTGAGCGTGGCCGCGCCCATGTCGATGACCCAGAACACCGGCAGGCCGGGGCCCATGAGCTGCACCCGCACCGACTTCGCGTGGGGCAGCAGGCGCGCGAGCGCGGCCAGGCGCTGACGGCCGAAGGTGCGCACCACCGCGGGCGCGGTGCCGTTGTACGTGCCGCCGTGGCACTCCAGCACCAGCTCCCACGGCTCCAGCACCAGCCGGGGCGCGGCGCCGGGCACCAATTCGAAGCGCAGCGCGCGGGGGGCCTTCTTCGCCTTGCGAGCGCGCAGGGCGAAGAGGAGGTTGTAGAGGTCGATGGGCGCCAGCTCGCAGGTGCTCGCGGGCAGCGTGGCGGCGGACTGCACCTGGAGGAAGCCGCGCAGCCAGGCGTGGGGCACCTCCACGTTGCGCGGGGCGCGGGCCGGCTGCGAGGCCGGCGTGGCCAGCGCGACGTGCGCCTCCAGGGAGACGGGCACGTAGGTGCGCAGCCGGTCCACGCGGGCGGGCAGGTCCGGCGGCACGTCCAGGAAGGTGGAGCCGTGCGCGGCCTCGCGGCCCTCGAAGAGGCGGTTGTCGAAGGACAGCCGGGCGTAGGCGCTTTCGTCGCGGGAGAAGACCTCCAGGGACACGCTGTCGGGGTCCACCGTGAGCACGGGGTCCAGCACCGCGTCCTGCTTCTTCTCGCCGTCCAGCGCGTTGTCCAGGAACGCCTTCTGCGCCTCCCAGATGAGCGCGCTGGCCCGCTTGCCCTGCTTCATCAGGTAGGCGAGGTACGCGGTGCGGTCCTTGCCCCGGTAGCGCAAGTCGCTGGCGAGGATGCCGAAGGTGGCGGCCAGCGCGTCGCGGAAGAGGGCGGCGTCGGTGACGCGGCCGCTCACGCCCACGGTGCCGCGCGAGCCCTCCAGGGCCAGGCGGACGCGGGAGCCGTCCGTGCCGGACTCGACGTCGCTCGCGGTGGCGTAGCGCAGCTCGACGGGGTGTCGGGTGGCGGTCGTCACGACGGGTTCCCTTCCTTCCGGTTCCGGGCGCGCTCAGCGGCCCGGCGTGCACGTTTGTGGGCGCGCCAGGCGGCCTTGCGCAGCTCCACGGTTTGCGACTTGTCGAAGGCGGCCTCGTGCAGCAGTTTCGCCGCGTCGTCTCCGCCCAGGCGGCCCAGCGCGGCCCACGCGTCCTGCCGCGTCTCCGGCTTCGCGTCGGTGGCCAGGGACTTCAGGGGCTCCAGCGCGTGGGCACCCAGCAGCGTCGGCACCGACAGCCGGCGACCCTCGGAGGTGGCCAGCAGCTCCCGTGACGTCCGGGCCCCCATGGGACCGAAGGCCACCGCGTCGAAGGGCTTCACTTCCAGCGCCCAGGCGGTGGCGCGCTCGGGGGCGAGCTTCGCCAGCGCATCCGCCGCCGCCGCCCGCACTCGCGCGTCCGGATCCACCAGCGACTTGCGCAGCGTGTCCGCCGCGGCGGCGCGCTCCTTCTCGTTCGTCAGCACGGCCGCCGGGGCCTGTCCGGTGAGCGTCAGCGTGCCCCCCGGCGTGCCCAGCCGGCCCAGGGCGCGCGCGGCCTCCTGGCGCACGGTGCCCGGGGCCGCCGTCTCTCCTCCCTGGAGGAGGGTGCGCGCGGAGTCGGCTATGCCCGCGGTGCCCAGCCGGGAGCCCGCCCACAGCAGACGCTGCCAGGCGCCTTCCAGCACGGCGCGCCTGGCCGGCGCGGCGGAGGTCCAGTCCGTGGCCGTGCGGCGCTCGGCCGTCACCAGCGCGCGGGACAGCGCGGCCAGGTCCACCGTGCCGGGCTCGCGGGCCTCACCCGTCCAGGTGCCCACCAGCAGCGCGGCCTCCTCGCGGGCCTCCGGCTTGTCGTGGCCCAGCAGCGCCACCACTTCCGGCAGGGGCAGGGCGCCCCGGCGTGCGAGCCCGCGCCGCAGGCGCAGCCGCAGCGTCACGTTGTCCAGCGTGGCCAGCCGGGGCACCAGCAGCGCCGGGTCGCCTTCGTTGGCGAGGTAGGCCGCGGCGGGCGCGGAGATGTCCGGGTAGCGGCTGGCCACCGCGTGGAACTCCACCCGCGTGCGCTCGGTGGGGAACAGCACGTCGAGCGCCTTGCGCGCCTCCTTGCGCAGCTCTGGCTGGGGCGCGTCCAGCGCGGCGGCCAGGGCCGTCTCCGCCGCGGTGTCCTTGAGCTTCCCCAGCTCCTGGGCCGCGGTGAGCTGCACCATCAGCGCCGTGCTCGTGTCGCCGAGCAGCGCCTCGATTTTCACCCGGGCGCGCTCCCCGCCGATGGCGCGCAGGCCCTTCACGCCGGCCTGCTGCAGCACCAGCGTGGCGCCCTCCACCGCGGCGGCCTCCACCTTCTCCTCGACGCGGCGGCGCTCCTCGCCGTCCGGCAGCTTCGCGGCGAGCCGGCCCAGGCCCTCGATGGCGGCCGACACCATGCTCGGCTCCACGGGCGCTTCCGCCGTGCCGCCCGCGGCCACCGTCTCCAGCTCGGCCAGGGCGCGCGCGTCACCCAGCGTGCCCAGGGCCAGCAGGGCCCGCTCGCGCTGGCCGTCCTCGCCCGCGCGGGCGTACAGCATCAGGGGCCGCAGCGCGCTGGCGCCGCCCTTGAAGGCCACGCCTTCCGCGGCCGGCAGCATCAGGTCGCGCGAGCCGCCGCGCAGCACCACCTCCAGCGGCTCCGCCGGGGCGCCGTGCTCGATGACGCGCTTCGCGTAGGCCTCCACGGCCGCGCCGCTCACGGTGGGGAAGCGGTCCGTGAAGAGGCTGACCAGCAGCTCCGACTGGCCGGCCTCGGCGCCGTGCTCCAGGTGCCGCAGGGCCTCCAGCCGCACGGCGACGTCGAAGCTCTTCACGGCCTGCCGCAGGAACGACACGGCCAGCTTCACGTCGCGCTTCTTCACGTCGCTGCCGGCCACCGTCATGGCCGCGGTGACACACTCGCTGCGGATGACGCCCTCTGCGTCCGTCTGGCACTGGCGGGCCAGCACCTCCAGCGCCTCGGGCCGGCGCGTGTTGCCCAGGGCCGTCACCAGCCGCTTGCGCTCATGGTAATCCTGGGCCGCGGGCAGCCGGGCAGCCAGCGCGGCCACCGAGGCGGGCGTGGCCAGCCGGGCCAGGGCCTCCGTGGCGCGCTTCGCGGCGCTCGCGTTCTCCGCGCGCAGGAACGTGGCGAGCACCTCCACCGCGCGGTCATCGCCACGCCACGCCAGCAGCTCCGAGGCGCGCAGACGCAGGTCCTCGTGCTCGCTGGCCATGGCGCGTCCCAGCGCCTCGGTGACGCGCGAGTCGTTGGCGCCCGCCAGCCGCTCGATGACGCCCACGCGCAGGTCGGCGTGCTCGCTGCCCAGCGCGGCCAGCAACGGCTCCAGGCTGCCGGGCGGGCTGAGCTTCTCCAGCAGCTCGAAGGCGTAGCGGCGCACGTCCGTCAGCGGCGAGTTCAGCGCGGCGGTGATGCGCGGCTTCGCGGCGTCACCCCGCGTGGCCAGTTCATCCAGCGCCGCGCGCGCCACGTCCGGCGCCAGCGAGGCCAGGGCCAGCGCCAGCGGCTCATCGCTGCCGGCGGGGAAGAGCTCCTTCAGTCCGGCCAGCGCGGCCTTGCGCACCAGTTGGTGCGGGTCCTCCAGGGCGCGCAGCAGGGCGGCCACGGCGGCGGGCGTGCCGGCGAAGCCCTCCAGCGTGAGCTTCACCACGCGGTCCACCGCGTCGCGACGCACGCGGTGGCCCTCATCGTCGCCCGTGGACACCTGCCGCAGCAGGCCGACGTAGGCGCCGAAGGCCAGCCGGCGCAGGTGCTGCCGCTCCGCCTGGGCGGAGGCCTCGGGCGAGGCGGCGGGGGCATCCGTCTTCACGGCGGAGAAGATGCGCCGCAGCCAGTTCTTCGCGGGCGTGGCCTGCACGGGCGAGCTGGTGGGGGCCGTCTCCGGCTTCCAGGGCGCATCCAGCGTGCTCGGCCGCGCCACCTTCTTGGCGTGGCGGAAGTACTCCAGCGGCTTGTCACGCAGCAGCAGCACCTGGGCCGCCGCGTAGCGCTGCTCGGGCTGGAGGCTGGACAGGGCCTCCGCGAGCCCGACGACGTACTTCACGCGCTCCTCTTCGGCCGGCCAGTCCTTCATGTCGGCCACCTTCTCCGGCCGAGGCGGCAGCAGGGCTTCCACCAACTGGGCGCGCGCCGCGTCCGGCTCCGTGCGCAGCTCCAGCGCGCGGGCGGCGGCGTAGCGGACCTCCGGCCTGCCACTGGAGAGGGCGCTGGTGAGCAGGTCGGGCGGCTCGCCCCGGCGGCTGGCGCGCAAATCACGGGCGAGGACGATGGCGAACACCATCTCCTGCACCTCGCGGGCGCGGTCCTCCAGGCCGTGCAGCAGGCCGCCGTCACCCTCCGGGCCCAGGGCCGCGAAGGAGAGGATGGCGCCCAGCCGGATGGGGAGGTGGTCGTGGCGCAGGTTGCCGGTGAGCACCGGCAGGGCGCGCACGTCACCCAGGCGGGACAGGCCGTCCGCGGCCCAGGAGCGCACCGCCACGTTGGCGTGGCCCAGCGCGTCCAGGAGGAAGCCTTCGTCGCCCCGGCGAGCGGCGGTGGCGAGCCCGCGGCCGCCCTGCTCCTGCATGTCACCCAGCTCGTGCGGCAGCAGCACGGTGGCGAAGAAGGTCAGCAGGCGCCGCGAGCCCAGCGACGCCAGGGCCCGCGCGGCGCGGATGCGCAGCGGCACCAGGAAGGCTGGAGGGTAGAGCCGCTCCATGTCCTTGTCGGTGATGAACGCGCGCATCGGCTCGATGATGTCTTCGGCGCCACGCGGAGCCAGCAGCTCCACCGCGCGCACGCGCACCGGCAGCGGCGCCGCGGAGAGCCCGGCCAGCAGGGGCCCGTTCTCGTTGGGCACCAGCTTGTCCAGCGCCTCCAGCGCGGCCACGGCGACGGGGACTTCCTCGTCCTGGACGCGCTTGAGCAGCGGCGAGCGCAGGGGCTCGATGGGGGCGTGGATGGCGCCCTTCGCGGCGTGCTCCCGCAGCGGCGCGTGCGTGGTGGCGAGCGCCGCCAGGTGGGCCTCCGCGTGCTCCTTGCCCACGTGCTTCACCCACGCGTCATACGCGGCGGTGGCCACGCTGGTGTCGCGGTCCTCCACGGCCTTCTTCAGCCGCTCCAGCGCCCAGCCCTCGGCGGCGCGCTGTGCCAGCACCTCCACCGCCCGGTGGCGCAGGTCGGGGAAGCGGCCCGCCAGCGCGCGGTCCAGCGCCTTCTCCGGCGCCTTCTCGTTCCAGGCCCACAGCGTGCGGAAGGCCTCGCCGCGCACCTTGCCGGATTCGTCCTCCAGCGCGTCGCCCAGCAGCGCCTCCGCGCCCGGCGCCGCCGCGCCCAGCTTCACCAGCCGGTCCAGGCCGCGCACGCGCACGTCCTCGTGGCCCGAGCGCAACGCGGCCTCCGCCGACGCCAGCGGCGCGTCCGCGTCCAGCGCCACCACCGCGTCCAGCGCGGCGGCACGCACGTCCGCGTTCTCGTCGTCCAGCATCCACACCAGCCGCTCGCGAGCGCGCGCGTCCTGGAGTGCCTGGAGGGAGGAGGCAGCCACCCGGCGGATGGCGGCGTCCGGCTCGCGGGAGAGCTGGAGCAGCGCGCCCAGCGCCCGTGCGTCGCCCAGTTGTGCCAGTCCGCGAGCGCCGCGCACGGCCGTGTCCGGCGTGCGGCAGGCCATGGCGGCCAGCAGCGGCTCCAGGTCGCTCTCGGTGATGGCCGCGCCCGTGGTGCCCTGCGCGGGCATCGCATCGCGTGCGGCCTGGAGCTCCGCGTCGGTGATGGGCGGATTGCCCGCGACGCCCTGCGCACGGCGCGCGCGCTGGACCAGCCAGCGGGAGACTTCCTTGGTGCCCCGGCCGAAGTCCTCGTCGCGTGACTCCAGCGCGTGGGACAGCGCCCGGCGCTCCATGACGCGCACGGTGAAGGCCGTGCGGCGAACGCCGGGGTCCGCGTCATCCAGCGCGCGGGCCACCAGGGCCTGCAACTGCGCGTGGCCGAGCAGCCCGCCCGCCACGGTGCGGATGAGCACCTCCACCTTGAGCTGGGAGGGGCCGCGCTCGAAGGCGGTGCGCAGCGGCTCGGCGCCGTCGCCCGGCACCACCTGGGTGAGCGCGTCCAGCGCGGCCAGGCCGACCGCGCCCTGGTTGTCCGCGAGCTGGCCGGCGATGAGGCCCGGCACCAGCGGGGACGTGCCTCCCAGCTTCGCCAGCAGCTCCAGGCCCAGCACGCGCACTTCCGGGTGCTGCGAGCCCAGCGCCGCGCGCGGCGCGGACAGCGGCGACTCAGGCTCCAGCGCGACGAGCGCGTCCAGCGCGGCCTTGCGCACCATCGGATGCGAGTCGTCCAGCCGCTCGCGCAGCTTGGGGCGCGCGGCGGTGCGGCCCTTGTCCGCCAGCTCGCGCACAGCGAGCCGCCGGACCTCCGCGTCCTTCTCCGAGGACAGCACCTGGAAGAGGAAGTCCAGCGCCTCCGTCTCCTCCAGCGCGGCGGCCTCGCGCACCGCGGCTTCGCGGCGGGGACGGCCGGCCTTGAGTGATTCCGTCAGCAGGTCGATGCCGTGCTGGGACGTGTCGTGGTCGCCCGCGGGCGAACCATCCGCCGCGAGGCCGAAGCGGTGCGTGCGGCGGTCATCCCCGCCCGTGAAGACGGAGCCCAGGGACGTCTTCGCCAGCCGCGGATTGGCCGGCGGCACGAAGGCGAGCGCCTGCACGGGCTTGCCCCCCGCGTCGAGCGAGCGCGGCTTGCGGCGGACGTCCAGGCGCCAGACCTTGACCTGGCCGTCGCTGCCCGAGGACCACACGCGGTCACCGGGCTCTTCCCCACCGGGCTTGGCGGTGGGCGTGGGTGGGAAGAGCAGGGCGAGCACCGGGCCGGCATGGCCGGTGTCCTTCTCGCCGCGGACCTCGAACTCCACCGCGCCCACGAGGTACCAGATGCGCAGCTTGCCGTCGTCACCGGCGGACACCAGCCGGCCGTCGCGCGGCGTGAAGGCGAGCGCGCGCACGGCGCCTTCGTGGCCGGCCATGTCGCGCTGCGCCCCAGTGGCCACGGTGAAGACGCGCACCACGCCGTCGTCACCCGCGCCCGCCGCGTAGGTGCCGGAGGGGTCCACGGCCACCGCGCGCAGGGGCTGGGTGGACGCCTTCCACTCGTGCATCTTGCGCGTGGACTCCCAGTCCCAGGCGCGCACGACGCCGTCCGCGCCCGCGCTGAAGAGGAGCGTGCCATCCGCGCTGGAGGCCAGCGCCGTGACGCCGCCGGGGTGCACGTCGTTGAGCTGGAACTGCACCTGCCCGTCGGACAGCGTGCCGATGCGCACCGTGCCATCCGCGCCGGCCGCGGCCCATTGACCACCGGCCAGGGCGAGCGCGTTCACCGCGGAGGGCAGCTCCGTGCTCCACAGCACCTTGTTGGTGCCGGGCTCGAACGCGGTGAGGCGGCTGGCGGTGGATGCGCGAGCGCCGCCCACCAGCAGCAGGCGCGCATTGGCCGCGAGTGCGCGGACCTTCTCGATGTTGCCGATGGCGAGTACGGGCATCACGCTCCTCAGTGGCTGCTCTTCTTAGCACCAGCGCCCTCAATACAAGAGCGCGCAGTGAGGGAGTTCGCGGGGCCGCGCGCCTCAGCGCCCGTTGCCCCGGATTCCCGTGGAGCGCAGATAGAACCGGGCCGTCTGCGCGAGGAAGCGCAGGGGATATCCAGGGTCGGCGAGCTGGCGCTGGAGTTCACCGCCCAGCTCCGACAGCAGCGTCCGGAGCAGCTCCAGCTTGCTCGGGTCGTCCAGCGTGGAGGCACGCCCCAGCGAGGGCATCCGCCGCCGCCACACCGGGCTGCTGGCCAGCGCGGCCCTCACCCCGTCGAGGAGGTCCAGGAGCGTGGGCGGCATCAGGCCGATGGAGATGGACAGCGCCTCCTCGGTTGCCTGCGCCATGTGCCAGTGCCCGCCTGGGATGTAGATGAAGTCCCCGGCGCTCAGCGAGTGCGTCTCGACGGGCGTCTTCTCCTGCGCCGCCAGGGAGCCGCTGGGCACGGACTCCGGCAGGGGCGCGGGGTGGAGCGTGTTCTCCCGCAGCAGGTAGTCCTTGCGGCCCGCCGTCTGGAGGATGAACACCTCCTCCGGGTCGCAGTGCCAGCCGAAGCCGTGGTGCCCCGCGGGCGTGCAGTAGATGTGCAGGTTGATGCGACCGTGCAGCTCCGCGCTGAAGGCGCGCGCCAGCTGGGCCAGGTCCGGGTGGTGCAGGTCCGGCTGCCGCAGCGCGAGCGTGTAGCCCTGCGCGAACAGCTCCCGCGCCGCCTTCGCCGTCGTGGGCCTGTCTCCCGGGTAGGGCACGCCCTGGCGCGCGAGCAGCACGTCGCAGGCCGTCTCCTCGACGAGGAAGTCGATGGTCTCCCACGTCCCCAGGCGCTGGAGGCGCTCCGCGGCGGAAGCGCCGGTGAAGGGACGCCGCAGGTAGTGCTCCTGGAGGAAGCGCTCCCGCGGAAAGCCATTCAGCAGTTCATCGAGCAGCATGGGCGTTCAATCTGCTCAGGCGCTTCCGAGTTGCGCATCCGGGTGCGCGGCCCGCAGCTGCACCAGCGAGGCGAGGCAGCTCTGCCATTCCCCCTTGGCCAGCGAGCCGGTGAACTCCTCCAGCACCGGCGCCACCACGCGGGCGAAGGTTGCGTCGTCCAGGCCCAGGTCGCGCACCAGCTCGATGACGCGGCGCTTGGCCACGCTGGCGGACAGGCGCTTCTGCACCTCGCCCTCGCGGGCCTCCTTGGCGCGGCCTGGCGGCAGGCCGAAGAGCATCTTCCGCAGGAAGGTGCGCAGCGCGTCCACGTTGGCGAAGCGCTCCGTGCCACTGGCAGCCGGGGCCTCCTTGGCGCCCGCGGGCTTCCACCCCTCCGGCAGGTGCGTGGGGCGGTGCTTCTCCCAGAGGAGGCGCACCGCGAACAGGCCCACCTCGCGGTCCGCGCTCTGCATCAGCCATGCGAGCCGCTCGGCGCCGCCCAGCCGCGCGTAGTGCCGGCGGATGAGCTCCACCGCGACCTCGCGCGTGCTGCGCTTGGTGCTCTCCGTGAGGGAGAACACCTTCACCGGGTCCAGCTCCTCTGGCTGGAGCGTGTGCCGGGCGTCCGCGCCTTCCTCGCCCGCGCGCAGCAGGGCGTCATAGGCCAGGTTGCGGATCTCCTTCGCCTCGGCGTCCGCCAGCTCGTACACGCGCGTGTGCCAGCCCCAGGCGCGCAGCTCCGCGCGGGCAATGGCCAGGGCGAAGCGGCGCACGTCGTCCCGTGAATCGGTGAGCGCGGGCCACAGCAGCTCTGGCGTGTACGCCTTGCGCGGCGCGCGGGGCTTGAGGTTGTAGGACTTCGACTCCGGCTGCTCCGGCCCGATGACGGGGTGGTGGCAGCGCAGGTACGTCTGCGCGAAGGCACGCACGGGCGCCGGCTGCTTCGCGCCCAGGGCCAGCTCGAAGAGGCGCTCCAGGCCCGCGGCCGCGTCGCCCGCGTCGCTGAAGTCCGCGGGGGCCACGTTCTCCAGCAGGTAGCGGTGCGCGAAGCCGTGCAGCTCCGGGTCGGCGCGGCGGGCCAGCGCCAGCAGCCAGGGCACGGTGAGCTGGCGCGCGGTGAACAGCTTGCGGTTGCCCAGCAGGCCCAGCGCCACGCCCCGGTACTTCGCGCTGAAGACGCGCGCCTTCACCTGCTCCACGTCCAGCCCGGGCAGGCTGTCCGCGCGCATGAGCGCCTGGGTCGCCATGTGGCTGATGCGGGGATGGGCGGCCTTCTCCAGCAGCCACTCCGGACCGATGGCCGCGGCCGGGTAGGCCGACAGCGCCCGCATCGCCAGGCCTTCCACGGGGTGGGGCTTCTTCTGCAGCCGCGGGTCGTCCAGCAGCGCCTTCCAGAAGTCGGCGGGCAGCTCGGTGGCGCCGTACTTGGAGCTGATGAAGCCCTTCACCCAGTTGAGCTGCTCACCGGTGCCCAGGTACATGTCGCGCAGGAAGTCCGCGGGCAGCTCCGCCCGGTCGAACGACTGCGCCAGCGCGCCCGCCGCGAAGGACGAGGTGGCCTTGTGCTGCAGGAGCCGCCCCAGCAGCGCCACGCCCAGCTCGCGCGGGTTGCGCTTCTCCAGCGTGGCCGCGGCGAAGGACTTCACGTCCGGGGCGCCCTGGGCCACCAGTTCCTCCAGGCGCTCCGCTGGCAGGTCCTGCGCGTGGGCGCGGGCGTACTCGATGGCGTAGGCGCGGGCCTTGGCGCTGGGGGACAGCAGCAGCGCCAGCACCGCCTCGTGCAGGCCGAGCTCGCGCAGCCGGCCCTGGTGGAACTCGGGCGAGCCCTGCAGCGTCTCCACCAGGAAGTCGTGCGCGCTGCCCAGCGGACGGCGGGCGAGCCGGTCCAGCCACGCGGGCGTCACCTTGCGCAGCGCCTCCGGGAAGTCCTTGCGCAGGCCCTGGATGGCGAAGCTGGCGGCGGGGTCCGACTCACACACGTCCAGCAGGCGCATCAGCGCGTCCGGCGAGCGCTTCCACGCGTCCGGGAAGGCGCGGTGCTTCACCATGTCGCTCGGCGGCGGCATGGCGAAGGAGTCCTGCGTGTACTTGCCGCTGCCGTGCGCCCAGATGTGGTGGGCCACCCAGACGCCGTACCAGGAGGTGTCCGTCTTGTAGTGGCGCAGCACCTCCACCGCGAACTGCGGGTAGAGCTCCGGCACGGCGGCGCCCAGGTGGCGCAGGTAGCGCCACGCGCGGCGGCGCAGGTAGGTGAGGGTGCCGCCGGAGACTTCCCGGCTGGCGCTGGGGCGGTGGCGCTCCACGTCGAAGCGCCAGGCGAGCACGCCGAACAGCTCCGCGTCGTGGTGGGCCTCCGCCAGCTTGTAGATGCGCTTGAGTCCGCCCCACAGGCCGAAGCGCAGGTCCGCGCGGCGGGCGATGTCCATCAGCGCCGCGCGCGAGGCCTGGGTGCCGCGCTGGTAGAGCGCCACCAGCAGGTCGGCCAGGGCCAGGCGGGGAGGGCGGGGCACGTCCTGCTGCGCCAGGTAGCGCTGCCACGCCTCGGAGGAGGCCTGACGCCGCCCGTCCGACTCGTAGTGCGCCCGGGCCTGGGTGAGCGTCCGGAGGAGCGCGTCGAAGGTGAAGGCATCCTTCGGCAGCGGCTTCTCTGGCGTCTGCTCGGGCTGCTCGAGCAGGGCGAGGACGGCATCGGCCAGGTCAGGGGACTCGGCGCGGACCAGCCGCTCCAGGTCTGCCGCGCTCAGCGCATCGCTCGTGGACGTGGACATGGAGGGGGATTTACCACGCTACTTCTTCCAGAACATCAACGCGTCGAACAGGTCCAGCCCCGGGCCCAGGGCGCCGCGGGAGCTGTTGTTCTCGAAGTACGTCAGGTCGACGAGCAGGGCGACGGCCAGCACCAGCTGCCGCAGCCGGAAGTCGGTGCACTGGGGCTGGAAGTCGAGGGTGAAGGTGTCCGCGGCGGAGAAGCTCTCCTGGAGGAAGCCACTCCAGCGTTTGCGGACCACGGCCACTTCCACGTCATTCTGGAAGATACGGAAGGTCCAGGGCCTGAGGAGCGGGCCCTTCACGGTGGCGATGACGGCGCCGCCGGGCGTGACGATGTCCAGGTGGCGTCCCAGCAGGGTGAAGCGCTGCTGGATGCGCGCCATCAGCCGGCCGTCCCAGGCCAGGACGTCCGCCTTCGTGAGGAGGATGCTCCAGGGACGCTCCACCACGAGCGCCACGATGCCGCCCAGCGTCATGCACTCCATCCGGGCCTTGTAGAAGGGCGAGAAGGTCCGCCGGAGCATGGCGCCGAAGCCACGGGCCTCCTCCTCCACGTACAGCGCGACGCGGCCCGTGTCGTCGCACACCTCGTAGCGGTTGCGCGTCTGGGCGCCGAAGATGATTTCCAGCCCCTCGCGCATCTGCCGCATGCGCAGCGCGGGCGTCTCCATCATCCCCTGCACCGACTGGCGCAGCTCGATGCTCATGTGGCGCGGGTCGCCCGGGAGCCCCTTGCCCGCGCCGGACGGCACTTCGACCTCGGAAAGCGGTTCCAAGGCCGCGCTGGAGGGCGCCTCCGGCTGACGGGGGGCGCGGCCACGCCAGTCCAGCTCCAGTTCGGTCGTGTCCGCCAGGGGGCGCTTGTCGCTCATCCGCTTCACTCTAGGCGTGGGCTGGGACAACCGATAATCGCACCCGCGCTCAGGGCAGGGGCCGTGGCGTCACCTGGATGTCCCGCTCCAGCGTCTCCCCCTCCGCGAGGAAGAGCTCCTCCCGGTGGACGGTGAAGCGAGCGGGCTTCACCTCTTCTTCCAGCAGGACGATGAACGTGTACGCCCCAGCCGGGAGCTGCTCGTACACCAACACGCCCTCCAGGCTCTTCGTGGACGCTCGGATGTCTCCGAAGCGGGCCCGTGTGCGGAGCTCCCGGCTGGACACGGTCGGTGGCAGCGTGCCCGACAGCAACGCCTTGTAGATCCCCACGTCCGGCTTGACCGGAGGCATCCGGATGCCGAGTCGCATGGTGCCGCCACCGGTTGCTTCCGTGAAGGCGAACGTCACCTTGCCCATGGGGGGAATCTTCACGCGCTGCGGAAGGAAGGCCACGCTGCGGCCTTCCGCGTTCTGTCCCATGGACGCCGACAGCGTGTAGGTGCCCGCCGGGACGTTCTGGGCCTGGAACGCCCCCAGCTCCTCGTCCACGGAGGCGGAGTAGTCCCTGTCTTCGGCGACGAGCTGCACGACGGCTTCCGCGGGGTTTCCGTCGCGGTCCTTCAGGGTGCCTTCCACCTGCGCGCCCGGATACACCCGCAACTCCAAGGCTTCGTCACCCGTGCCAATACGATGGCGCAGGATGGGGTGCCCCTGGTTCGTCTGGACCAGCACGTCCAGCGGGCGCGCTTCCAGCAGTGGGAAGGCGAAAGTGCCATCCGGCTGGGAGACGTCCACGGCCAGCGCGGGGATTTCCTCGAACGTGCCGCCTTCACCCGGCAGATGGACCTCGACGATGGCGTCCTCGATGGGCTTCGACGTCGCCGCGTCCACCACCCGGCCTCGGACGTTGCGCCCAGCCTCCAGCCGCACCTGCCCCAGGTCCAGGTCCAGGTCCTCGGCCGCGGGGACCTGCACCTCGCGCACGGCGCGCGTCAGCCCAAGGGCCTCGAAGGTCAGCCGCTGTGTCCCCACGGCGGGGGCGGCGAACCTGAAGCTCCCCTCGGGGTCCCGGAAGGGCTCCTGGTTGATGGTGAAGCGGGTGATGGGGGTGCCATTCGCGCGCACCACGCGGCCATGGACGTTCCCCTGGCTTCGCAGCACCAGCCGCACGTTGCGAGCTCCCGACTGCGCGAGGACCGCGGGATGCGCGACGCCGGGAGCACGAGGCTCGGTGGCCTCGAACACATACCGGCCCTTCGCCGCGCGCAGCGAGCACTCACCTTCCTCCAGGTGGTGCAGGGTGAAGTGGCCCTCGTCGTCGCTGGTGGTGACGCTGGGGGGGAGGTCGCCGCGCTGGCCCGACAGGGATTGCCCCTCCACCGTGGCGTTCGCCACCGGGCGCCCGCGCTCGTCCACGACGATGCCGGACACCGGCGCTCCGGTCTCCAGCCGCAGCGAGGCATTCACGACCTCCGAGCCGTGCACGGTGACGGTACGCGACGCCGCTCGGGGGGCCGGGTGGGTGTTCGTCCCCGCATGCAGGCGGTACGTGCCCGGGAGCACCCCGGTAATGGAGAAGCGCCCCTCCTCGTCGCTCTCGACGGCGTGGGAGTTCCCGGTGTCGCTGTCATCCTCGAGGTGAATCGCCATGTGGTGGACGGGGAGGCCCTGGGCGCTCGTGACGGTGCCCTCCACGCGGGCCGTCGCCTCCATCACCACGCGGAGCTCGGGGCTCGGCGCGTCCGCCATCACCCGCGCCTCCAGATGGCCCTGGCTGGTGAAGACGATTTCGTAGCGCCCTGGATGGGGGGCCGCGAGCTCGAAGCGGCCGTGCTCGTCCGACGTGGTGGCGTCCACGCGCTCGAAGTCTGTCGCGGTGTCGGGTAGCGACTCCCTGTCCAGGTCGATGTCCACATTGGGCACGGGGGTTCCCTGGGCGTCGGTGACGATGCCTCGGATGACGTGGGCGCGCGCGAGGGTGAAGTCCAGGCGCAGTCCAGGCGTGGCGACTTCGTCACGCAGCGTGCCCAGATAGCCGGAGGCCAGGACGTTGAAGATGTAGGGCTCCCGCCGCAGCGGGCCCAGCCGGAACCGGCCGTCCGCCATCGTGGTGGCGTAGTCCACGGGAGGGGCTCGTCCCCTGGCCGCGCCAGCGCCCACATGGGCTTCAGGGATGGGGCGCCCAGACTCGTCGCGAACGGTGCCTTCCAGATAGATGAGCGTGCCCAGGTGCACGGTGGTGTCCGCGTCCCCGTCTTCCTCGGTGAGCGTCACCATGGCGAAGCCGTAGGCGCCCTGGTGCTCCGCGCGCACCTCGTAATCACCTGGAGAGAGTGGCTCGAAGGAGAAGCGGCCCTGGTCGTCCGTCACGGTGACGGACGCCGTGTAGGCCACGTGGACTTCCGCGCCGGCAACGGGCGTGTCCTGGGCAAGCACGCGCCCGGACAGCCGCCGGGGGAGGTGGAGGACGATGGGATTCAGGTCCTCCATCTCCACGTCTTGAAGGGAGTCTGTCAGCAGGCCGTCGCTGGCGGCGACGACGGTGTAGTCGCCCGGTGGAAGCGGACCGAAGGCGAAGCGGCCATCCGCGCCAGTCCTGGCATCGAAGAAGCGGGAGTGCTCCTGGTGGAAGAGCGTCACGCGGGCTCCGGGCAGCGGCGCGCCGGATTCGACGATGACGCGGCCAGGAAGGAAGAGGCCCGGGTCGAGGACGAGCGTCACGTCCTGCGCGTCGGTGCTGACGTCGAGCGCCAGCGTGGCGTGATGCTCGCCGATGGCCCAGAGCGCCACCGTGCCCTCGGGCAGTCCATCGAGACGGAACGTTCCTTCCGCCGACGTGACGGCCTGGGCCACCACGGGCGCGCCGCCGTGGCCCACCTCGACGAGGCCCCGCACCTGCTCCTCGGGCGCTCCCATGCAGTCGCTGGAGGACAGCGACACGTCCGGCGCGCGTGTGTCACAGGGAAGTGCGGACAGGGACTCGCCGGGCATCTCACGCGTGGCGGAGACCTGGATGCCCGCGACAGGACGGCGCCACGGGTCGAGCACGCGGCCATGGAGCGAGTGGTTGCCTTTCGGCGGGTGTGTGGGGGCGTCGAGCTTTCGAAGCGACGGACCGCGCTGCGCGCTGGGGGGCGGTGGTCGAGCACCCGAGTCGTCCTGGACATGGACGAGCGCCACGGCCAGCGCCAGTGCGAGTCCACCGAGCGCGATCATCACCACCGGCTGTTTGCGCATCGCGTTCCTCGGAGAGCCCCGCCTCGAACCCGGTGGGCATCTTTGCCTGGGTTCTCGAGCCGGTGAAAGGGGCCGGGAGGGATGCGTCAGGCGCCGGGCGTCAGGGCCTCGATGCGCGCCTTTTCCGAGACGATGAGATTCCGGACGTGCTCACGCAGGGAGGCCACGTCGGAGAAGGCGCTGGGGTCGACGGGGGGCATGACCTGGACGTGGCAGCGGGCGGTGGTCTCCAGCACCAGGCCGTGCTTGGGCAGGGTGCGCGCGGTGCCGGTGAGGACCACGGGGATGACGGGGCAGCGCTGCTTCAAGGCCAACGCGAAGGCGCCATCCTTGAAGGGCTTCACGACGCCGTCTGAGGAGCGCGTGCCTTCGGGGAACATGAGGATGGGCACGCCGCGAGACAGCCAGTATTCGCAGTCGGCCATCATCTTCGTGATGCTCGCCTTGTCACCGCGCACCAGGGGGACATAGCGGTTGAGCCGCATGTTCCAGCCGATGAGCGGCAGCTTGAAGTTCGACGCCTTGGAGACCCACTTGAAGGGGCGGTAGAGGCCGAAGAGGACCAGGATGTCGCCGAGCGACTCATGGTTGGACACGAGCACGGCCGGGCCCCGCCAGGGCAGGTGTTCGCGGCCGTCGACCTCCAGGTGCCAGAGCGGGTTGACGTAGAAGTAGAGCTGCGCCCAGAAGCACGAATACAGGTGCAGGACGCGCCCGTCGCGGTCGAACGGCAACGTGACGAGCCAGACCAGCACGGCGCCCACGAAGAGCACGGCGCTGGAGAGCATCAGGAACGCCCAGAAGACGATGGAGAAGAGGAGTCGAATGGCGCGCGCAGTGTGCCACAGGCTCGTGGGGTGTGGGCTTGTACTTGGAGGCGTCGCGCGGCGCCGGTCCGCTTCGTGGCTCATGCTCTGGTTAGCCCGTCTTCAGCACGGACACCGGCGCGGGCGGTTCGCTCGTGGACGCGTCCAGCGCTTGCACCCGCGCGCCCTCGGCGGCGAAGGCGTCTCGCAGCCAGGGATGGCAGGTGAAGGCGATGACCTGCTGGTGCTCGGAGAGCTTCGCCAGCAGGTGGATGGCGCCTCGCGCCCGCTCCGGGTCGAAGTTCACCAGCACGTCGTCGACGATGAGCGGCAGCGCACCGCGTGTCTCGCCGAAGTCGCGCACCACCGCCAGCCGGAACGCGAGGTAGAGCTGCTCGCGTGTCCCTCGGGAGAGCTGCGCCGCGCTCCAGTCACGCTGGCCATCACCCACGCGCAGCTCGCGCTCCTCTCCCGTGGGGATGAAGACGCGCTGGTAGCGGCCCTGGGTGAGCGTGGCGAAGTGCTCCGAGGCGAGCTGCACCACCCGCGGCTGCTGCTCCTCCTCGAAGCGGCGGCGTGCCCGTGCCAGCAGTGCCAAGGTCAGCCGGTCCGCCGCGTACTGCTTCGCCAGCTCGGCGGCCCGTGCGCGCAGGGACTCCTCGACGATGCGGAGCTTCGCCAGCGCGTCGTCGTTCTCCCACTGCTCCAACTGGTGGCTGAGCGCGCCGCGCTCCGTCAGCACCGCCTTCAGCCGGTCCTGGGCCTCCGCCTGTCTGTCGCGCAGGGATTCCAGCTCCACGCGCAGGCCCTGCTCGCCGCCCACGTCGATGAGCGCCTTCCGCGCGAGCGTCTCCGACAGGCCCGTGCGCGCCTCGATGCGGTGTGACAGTTCCCGCGTCCGGCCCGTCAGTTCCGCGTAGCGGCGTGCCTGCGCGGCGCGGCGGCGGAAGGTCTCCTCGTCGGCGCTGCCACCTTCGGCCAGCAGCGTCGCCAACGCCGCTTCTTCATCGTGGCACAGCCCGTCCAGTCGCGCCTTCTCCGCTCGCAGTTCGTGCCGCCGCTCTTCCAGCGTCCTGCGCTCCAGGCTCTGCGCGCGCTCCGCTTCCAGCGCCGCCGCCACCCGCGACGCCAGGGGCTCCATGACACCGGCGTCCAGCTCGCGGGCCTCCGTCGCGCCCGGGACGAGCTCCGCCACCACGGCCTCCGCCCACAGCCGCGACGTCACCAGTGCGCAGACCTGTGCGTCCACCGTGAGCGCGGCTTCCTCCGCGCCTACGTCCAGGAGTCGCTGACGGAGCGCCGCCGCGTCGCGCCACAGTGTCAGTGCCGCGGACGCGGCCAACGTGGGAGGGAAGCACCGCTGGGACAGCAGGGCCGTCAGCTCCGCGCCCAACTGTCCCTGCCGCGACTCCGCCTCGCCCACCACCTCACTCGCGCGGTGCTCCTCACGTCGCGCGGCGGCGTGCTCGGCGTGCAGTGTCTCCCGCTCCCGCTCGAGCTGCTCCCGCCGTCCCGCTCGCTCCAGCGCATCCGCCAGCACGGCTTCCCGCGCCGCCATGTCCGCCGCCGTCGCGACCAGGTTGAGTCCGGCCTCGGACGCCGCGGCCAGCAGCTCACGGTGCAGCAGTTCCTCTCGCGCGGACAGACCCATCAAGGCCGCGCGCAGCCGCTCTTCTTCCTGCTGCCGCCAGCGCTGGCGCGCGCGTTGTGCCTCCACGTCCGCGTCGCGCGCCGTCTCCACACGGCGCCGGGCCAGCTCCAGCACGCCTGTCAGCAGCAAGCCGGCTGCGAGGCACAGCGCGCCCACCACATTGCCCGCCAGCAGCCACGCCGTCACCGTGAGCGCCACCACCACCGCGGCGACCGCCGGCACCCACCACGTGGGCAGCACCGCCGCCGTCGCCTGCGGCTCGCCCTGGGTGCGGACGCTCTCGAATTGCCGGTGCAGCTCGGCCCGCTGCTCCGACAGGCGCTCCATCTCCGCGCGCACGGTGCGCAGCCGTCCCAGCCCCGCCTGTTGCTGGCGAATTCGCGACGCCCGTTCCTCCGGCAGCGACGACAGCTCGGCGTCCACTCGCGCCAGCGCGCCATCCAGGCGCTCACGCTCCGAGACGGCGCGGGCCCATGCGCCCTCCGCCTCGCGATGCGCGACTTCGGCCGCTCCCAGCCGGAGCGCCAGTTCCTCCAGCGTCACGCGGACGCTCACGCTCAAGTCCAGCGCCAGCAGGCCGGGCCCATCCACGGGCAGGCCCAGCTCGCGCAAGGCCAGCTCCACCTGCCGCTGCTTCTCCGCCAGGGCGGCCCGGCGGGAGGGCAGGGCGCGCAGCAGCGCGGCGCCCTCGGTGTATGCCGCCAGGGCCTGGCTCAGCGCCTCTTCGCGACCCCGGACGCCGGACGGCGCGGACAGCCGCTCCAGCCCGGCCTCCACCGTGGCCAGTCGCTCCGCCAGTCGGGCGCCTTCCGCGCGATAGCTTCGGCGCCGGTGCAGGCCGTCCTCGAGCCGCGACTCGCCTGCCTCAGGGAAGGTCTCCAACGCGGGCAGCGTCGCCAGCTCGGCGCGCGCCTGCGTCAGCGCCGCCACGTCCCCGAGCGCCGCCTCCAGTCGCGTCAGCCGCTCCAGTCCGGTCCCCGTCTCCAGCAGCGCCGCTTCGAGCGTCCGTTGCTCCTCCACCAGCGCGCCCAGCCGCTCCTTCTCCGCGAAGTAGCGCGCGGGCCGGTCTCCCTCCTGCCTCAGCCGTGCCTGGACGTCCTCCAGGGCCTTCAGCGTCTCGTTCAGCGAAGGCTTCACGCCGTTGGGTTTGTAGATGCCCTCGGTGCTCTTGCGGAGCTGGTCCATGACCTCCGGCAACCGGCGCGCGCCGCGCATGCTGGCGGCCACCAGGGCCTCGGAGGCGCCTCGCTGTTCGGTGAGCCGCTCGAAGCCGGCCAGCTCATCCAGGCGGAAGGCGAACACGTCGAAGAACAGCTCGCGCGACACGTGGGCCAGCGCGCTCTCCAGCGACTCCTTCGAGAGCTCCTTCCCCTCCGCGTCGCGCACCGACAGCTCGCCCTCCGACGAGCGCCTGCTCGCGATGCGGCGCACCAGCAGCGGTCCCGCGTGGGTGGTCAACGTCAGCTCGCCGCCGAACGCGCCGCCGTGGGCCGGCTCGTAGCGCTCTGGTTGCCCGCGCTTCTCGAAGCCGAACAGCATGCTGCGCAGGAAGGCCAGCAGCGTGCTCTTCCCCGCCTCGTTGGGGCCGTACAGCAGGTGCAGTCCCGGCCCCAGGTCGCGCGTGAGGCCGGAGAAGCGGCCGAAGCCGAGCACGCGCAGCGCGTCGATGCGCAGCCCCGGCTTCATGACGTCTCCTCCTCGTGCAGCGACTCCACGCCGTGCAGCCCCGCTTGCACCACCCACTCCGCGCGAGGCGCCTCCAGCGCGTCCACGCCCAGCCGCTTCAGCCGCTGGCTCAGCGCGCCCAGGGCCTCCTCTTCCCACAACCGCGCCAGCGCCGCCGGGTCCTCCGCGAGGAAGCCCACCTCGTCCAGCAGCGTGCGGGCGAAGCCGCCCGCCGCGCACACCGCCTCCAGGTCCACTTCTGGCCGGCTGCTGTCCCGCAGCGACTCCAGCAGTACCGGTGGGTGACTCCTCGCGAGCTGTTCGCGCAGGTCCACCTCCAACTGCGCCAGCGCGCCAGGACGGGCCAGCTCGCGGTGCAGCGGACCTCTTCCGGTGAGGGTGAGTCGCACCGCGTGGCCGTCCAGTTCGGGCGCGCAGCGTGCCTCCACGCCCTCCATCGCCGTGGCCAGCAGGCCGTCCAGCGTGCTGACGCCGGACAGCGGCACCTCCAGCTTGTGCCAGCGCACGCCGTCCACGGGGATGAAGCGCCGCCGCATGCCGCCGTCCTCCACCTCCACCAACATGCAGCCGCGCGGGCCGGTTTCGTTCGCGTGCCGGCCCTGCGGGTTGCCGGGGTACACCGCCACGCCGCCGCCGGGGAGCATGTGCTCGGCGCGCGTGTGGACGTGGCCCAGCGCCCAGTAGTCCAGCCCGCGCGAGCCCAGGCCCGCGGTGGTGCAGGGCGCGTAGTTGGCGTGGCCCTCCGCGCCGCCCAGGTTGGCGTGCAGCAGTCCCACGCTGAAGCCATCCCCGGTGCGGCGGAAGCGCGCGGAGAGGTCGTCGCGCACCTCTACGTCCGGATAGGAGATGCCCTGCACGCGGCACAGCCGCCGGCCCTCGCGCTTCACCTCCACTTCTTCCCAGTCCGGGCCGAACACCTTCACCGACGGCGGAAGCCCCAGCGCGCCGGTGTCTCCGCTCAGCGGGTCATGGTTGCCGTGGACGATGAAGGTGGAGATGCCCGCCGCGTCCAGCCGGCCCAGCTCGCGCCGCAGCGCCAGCCGCGCGCGCACGGAGCGGTCCTTCACGTCGAAGAGGTCTCCGGCGAGCAGCAGGAAGGCCACCCGTTCTCGCAGGCACACCTCCGTGATGCGCGTGAGCGCTCGGAACGTCGAATCCTGGAAGCGTCCCAGGAGCGGCCCCTGGGTCGCGACGCCCCGGAAAGGCGTGTCCAGGTGCAGGTCGGCGGCATGAACGAACTTGAAGGGCATGGCGCGCCGCACAACGTACCCGATGCGGGCGGGTGACCCGACATTCCGGCCCGGACGCACGGTCGCTGGCCGACAGCGACCCCTCCCTTTGTGCCCGGGTGGCGTCGACTCGCCGCCAGAACGGGTGTGGCGGGTAGGACAGAGCCGAAGGCCCAGAAGCGGAGCGGGGCCCGGGAGCATCCCGGACCCCGTGGGTTGCTTGCTCGCGGCGGTTCGCGAGCAGGCGGGCTACTGCTGACCTTCGGGGCTGTGCGTCCCGGTGTCCTGGGTGTTGTGGTCGTTCATCATCCCGGAGCCTCCGGTGCCGGCGTCCTCGTTCATCATCCCAGAGCCACCCGTGCCGGCGTCGTAGCCCTGCATCTCATGGCCGGAGCCGCCGGTGCCGCCGCTGGGGCGCGGCTGGTTGCCCTGGCCGCTACCGCCGGTGCCCTCCATGCCCGGGGTGGTCGTCGTCCCTCGCTGGTCACGGTTTTGTTCCCTGCATCCCGTGACGGACATCGCCACCGCCACCGCACCGAGCACCATCCACCGATTGAAAGCCTGCATCGCGTTTCCTCCCTGAGTAGCGACTGGCCCAAGGCTGGAGGCGGCCCTCGCGTGTTGCACCCCGTCCCCTCGGCCGTTGCGCACGCATGCCTGGGCTGCGGCCGGGCGGCCAGGGGCTGGCTTTCGTCGGAAGGGTCGTGGCCTCAGTCCACCCGCCGGAGCACGAGCAGCCCGTACTCCAGACCGCCGTCCATCAGCGCCTGCTGCAGGCGCAGGTGCTCGCGGCTGGATTCGCCGCGGCCGGCCTGAGCGAGCGCACGCAGGGGATGCTGGGAGGGGTGTGCCGAAGCGCGCTCATGCACCATCAATTCCAGGGTCAGCGACCAGAAGCCCACCACGCGTGAGGACACGTCGTCGCGTACCTCCAGCTCCAACCCCGCGGCGTGCGCGGCGGACAGGTACTCATCGAGCGAGCCGATGCGCGTGCGCCAATACCGGTCAAAGCCGGGGGCCAGCTCCGGACGGCAGAGGAAGCAGTCGGCGATGGCCAGCACGCCGCCTGGCTTCAGCAGCGTCCGCGTGCGGCGGAACCACTCGGCGCGCGGCAGGTAGCAGGCGCTCTCCACCGCCACCACCGCGTCGAAGGCCGCGCGGCCCGGCACGGAGAGGGCATCACAGAGGATGGGGCGCACGCGCGCGCTCACGCCCGCGGCCTCCGCGAAGCCGCGCACCAGCGCGACATGCGAGGGCACGTTCGTCACCGCCGTCACGTGCGCCTGATGCTCGGTGGCCCAGTAGAGCGCGCCGCCGCCCAGGCCGCAGCCGATGTCCACCACCTCGCCGCCGTCCGGGAAGCGGCCCACGGCGCGTGCCAGCTCCACCAGCAGCGCTTCCTGCGCGGCATGGACCGTGTCGCGCAGCACCTCCGAGGACGCGCCGGGCGGCGGCACCACGTCCACCAGCCCGGAGTGATAGTGCACGCGTGGGCCGGGCCCGTAGCGTTGGAGCAGCCGCTCCGTCTTCGCCTCGTAGTACGCGCTCACCTCGTCGCGTCTCCACTCGGGTTGCACGGCTTCGGCTCTCATGACTCCCCCTCTGGCAGCATCGGTTCGATGCGGCGCAGCGCCGCGTCCAGGCAGCGCAGGTCCAGTCGGCGCAGCGACTGCGCGGCGGCGCGCGCCCAGGCCACCACCGCGTGACGGTCCGCCCCGGGCATGCTGGTGAAGCGCACGTCCCGTGTGCGGATGTCCTCCGCCACGTGCGCGGCCACGCCCAGCGCCCGGCCCGCCGCCGCCGCGCGGGGCTCCAGCACCGTGCCCGCCCACAACACGCGCAGGTACGCGGCCCACTGCTGGCCGGCGATGCCCTCCGCCACCTGGCGGAACAACGGCGCCGTCCAGTCGCTGGCGCGCACCTCCAGCGCCTGCGGGCCCGCGGCCACCGCCAGGGTGCGGACCGCCTCTTCCAGCACCGGGCCCGGCAACTGCGCCTGCGCGCCGCACAGCGTGGCGAAGGCCAGGTTCTGGAGGATGAACTGCACGCACGGCCCCACGCGGATGGGTGGGTCGTGGTACGTGCACTCGCCGTCGATGAGGTCGTCGGCGAGGTTGCCCGCGCTGAAGCTGAGGAAGAGCCCGGCGCCGCGCGCCATCAGGGCCTCGCGCGGCAGACCGGCCTCCGCGCCCGCCTCGTAGAAGAGGGACAGGGGGCCCGGCTGCGCCGCCTCCAGCGCCGCGAGCACGTCCCGCTCCGACACCTCCGGCAAGCCCAGCCGGCGAAGCGCGCGCAGCGACTCCTGGTACAGGGCTCCGCCGCTCATCGGTACTCCCTGGGAAGGACCATGCGGAGCACGGCGCCGCCCCCTGCCGCGTTCTGCCGGTGCAGCATGCCGCCGCTGGCGCGCAGCAGGCACTCGCTGGTGTAGAGGCCCAGGCCCGTCGCGTGGGACTTGCTGGTGTACAGCGCCTCGGCGGGGCGGGCGAGCTGGCCGGGCGGGAAGCCGGGGCCATCATCCGTGATGGTAACCTCCAGGCGCCCGCTGAGCGGCTCCACGCGCGCATGGATGTGGACCCGCGCCGCGCCTTCCTCGCCGTTGCCCTCGCAGGCGTTGAGCACCAGGTTCTCCACCACGCGGCGCAGCGTGGGCGCGCCGCCGCGCATCAGAGCGCGCAGGGGCGGGGAGGGCTGCTCCACCTCCACCTGGATGTCCACGTCCGGGAAGCGCAGGCCCACGCTGGCCTGCACCGAGTCCAGCACGGGCGCCAGCTCTACGGGCTCCGGTTCCATGCCGGCATGGCGCCGCCCCTTGTTGCGGGCGTCCATCATCATGTCCCGTATCTGCGTCAGGTTGTCGTTGAGCTGCCGGAGCAGGTCGTCGAACTCGGTGCGGCCGGAGCCCGGGCGGTGCGCGCCCACCACGGCCAGCATGTCCGCCGCGCTGCCTGCCGCCATGAGCGCGTTGTCGATGTCGTGGTGGTAGCCCAGGATTTCCGACAGCGCCTGCGACAGGCGGCCCACGTCGCGCTCCTGCTGCTCCAGCAGTTGCGCGTGCACGGCGGCGCGCAGGCGCTCCGCGTCCGCGCGGGCCCGGTCATGCTGCACGGCGAAGGTCCCCAGGTAGAGCTGGGCGGTGAGCGCCGCGGGGCCGATGACGCCGAAGAGGGCCAGGTGTTCGTCGCTGCCGCGCAGGGGCAGGGCCAGCGCCAGCGCCAGCGCGGTGCCCAGGGCGAGGAAGGGCTGGCGCGGCGTCACCCGGTGCAGCCGGCCATGGAAGGCGGTGGTGAAGAGGAACAGCGAGGCGATGACGGCCGCCCCTGGCGGCGCCGACAGGGCCATCAGCGCGGCCACGAAGAAGTGCATCGTCGCCACGCCGAAGATGAGCCACACCCAGCCCCAGGGCTCGATGCGGCGGCGCCGCCGGTGGACGAGCGAGAACAGGATGCCGCTGGTCAACATGGGCGCGGCGCACAGCAGCGCGGTGCCGAAGTGGATGCCGAAGAAGCTCCGCGCGCCAGGGGCCCAGGCCGTCATGGCCAGCAGGCTCGGTACGAAGGCACAGAGCGCGAGCCACGCGCCCAGGCCCGAGGCGGCCAGCACCTCCGCGGCATTCTGGGCGCGCGTCCACCGCCGGAACGAGGACAGGACGGCCTGTCGCCCGGCGGAGCGCGGACTCATACGGTGGCGGACAGGATGTCACCCGCCATACCCAGGCTGGACGACTCCTCGGTGGCGTGTTCGGCCCGGAGGTTCAGTTCGTTGACGATGTCCGCGTTGCCGCGCTGGAGCAGCTGCACCGACACCTCGCCGCCCGCGAGCAGGTGGTGGAGGGCCTCCAGCACGGGCCGCAGTGCGGGGTTGAGCGTGCGCGCACCCAACGGGCCCTCCATCGCGCCCAGCTCATTGCAGCGCGCCAGGTAGGCCGTCAGCGCGTCGTCACGGACGGTGTCACCGCGCGAGCCGCCGTGCTCTGGCTTGAACGCGCGGTTTCGAGGCCGCGGCGTCGCGAGCGCGCCCGTGCGGGCATCCCAGCGCGGTGGGCATTCTCGGCGCGTGCGAAGTGGATGGAACCGGATTTCTCGGACTCTTGGCGTCATGCTGGCTCCCCCCCGGGGCCTGGCACAGTCGTTTCACCCCCGAGCAAAGCGAAGGCGCCCCCGCGCCGTCAAACTCCCGGCCAGGCGAGTGTTGTCCAGCGTGTTCTCTTCACCCTTCAAGGCAGGCGGGTGATACGGGATGGACAGAGGGTGCGGTGGAAGAGGTGCGCGGAATGTCTCGAGTCTTGACGAAGCCGGGGCCAGTCACGGTGGCGGTCCTGACGTTGCTCGTCGCGATGGCCTCCATCCAGACGGGCGCTTCGTTGGCCAAGCAAGTCTTCCCCGTGCTGGGCGCGGCGGGGGCCACGGCGCTTCGCGTGTTCTTCGCGGCGCTCATCCTGGCGGCGGTGTTCCGGCCCTGGCGGCAGCGGCTCACCCGCAAGGACTTGCGGGCCGTGGCCATCTACGGCGCGGCGCTGGGCGGGATGAACCTGACCTTCTACCTGGCGCTGGAGCGCATCCCGCTGGGCATCGCCGTCGCCATCGAGTTCACCGGGCCGCTCGCCCTGGCCATCTTCTCCACGCGCCGGGCGCTCGACTTCGTGTGGGCGCTGCTGGCCGTGGCGGGCATCCTGCTGATTCTGCCGCTGTCGGAGACGTCGCGGTCGCTGGACTGGATGGGCGTCTTCTGGGCGCTGGTGGCCGCCACCTGCTGGGCGCTGTACATCCTCTTCGGTCAGCGGGCCGGAGGCACCGTCCACGGCGGCACGGCGGCGTCGCTGGGGATGTGCGTCGCGGCGCTGCTCGTCATGCCCTTCGGGGTCGCACACGCCGGCATGAAGCTGCTGGACGTGTCGCTGCTGCCCATCATCCTGTGCGTGGCCGTGCTGTCGAGCGCGCTGCCGTACTCGCTGGAGATGTATGCCCTCAAGGCGCTCCCCACGCGCACGTTCGGCATCCTGATGAGCCTGGAGCCGGCGCTGGCCGCCGTGTCCGGGCTGCTGCTGCTGAATGAGCGGCTGTCGCTGGTGCAGTGGGCGGCCATCGGTTGCATCATCCTGGCGTCCGTGGGCAGCTCCGCGACGTCGCGCAAGCCCGTTGAAGCCGCCGCCGCGAACTGACCAGAAGGGTCCGCAGACACCATTCCCCGGGGGCGGGCCTGTCTTCGGGCTCGCAATGGGGCCCGGCGCCGGGCTAGAGGACGGCCTCATGCGTGACCGAATCCAGGCCGTGCTCCGCCAGCTTGCCCAGTCGCCCGACATGGAGGCGCGCTGGCTCCACACCCTGTCCCTGATGGAGTTCATCGGCGCGCGGAAGATTTCGCGCACCGTGGCGGACCGGCACCCGACGCTGGAGGTGCTGGGCCACCTGGCCGACGAGACGCGCCACGCCTTCGCCTTCAAGCGCCTGTCCGCCGAGGTCGCGGGCGCGGAAATCACCACGTTCCTCTGCCCGGAGGCCGCGGGCCGCTACTTCCAGGCGCTGGACCACGAGCTGGCCACCTGGGCGACGTCCTTCACGGGCGCGCCGGACGTCTATCTGCACTACCTGCTCACGACGACGGCCATCGAACGGCGCGCCATGGTGCTGTACCCGCTCTACAAGGCCGCGTCCCGCCAGCCGGCCGTGCGCGAGGAGCTGGGGCGCGTCGTCACCGAGGAGCAGAGCCACCGGCGCACCATCGAGGATGCGTGTGTCGAGCGCCTCACCGCCGTGGGCGCCACGCTGGATGCCGCGCTGGCGCTGGAAGAGCAGCTCTTCGCGGCCTTCATCGGTGAGCTGGAGGCCACCGTGGCGCGGGAGTCGGGCGCCCAGGCGGCCTTCGTTCCTGCGCCCGGCGAGGACGTCGCGGCGCGGTCGCAGCAAGGGTGACTACAGCGCGTCGTCGTCGCCCACAGGCGCGCCCGTGCCATGGGCGCCTGACAGGACAAGCGTGCCGTCCATCAGCTCCGCGCGCAGGTTGCGGGCCTTGCGCGCCCGCTTGCGGCTGAGCTCCACGCCCACCGCGTCCAGACCCAGCGCGTTGGCCACCGCCAGCACGGTGCCGTGGCCACAGAAGGGGTCCACGACGGTGCGCGTGCGGGTGTGCTCCAGGATGAAGCGGCACGCGATGAGACACGCCTCCACGCCCATGCCGCGCGTCCACGTCACCTCGCCCGCTTCCGGCAGGACGTCCGGCGTGGACTTCGCCATGTCCACGCGGACGCCGCGCGAGAAGCACAGCATGTGGGAGTACGCGGGCCGGCCGAACGTCACCGTCCCGGGCGGCCGCCGGCACACCACCTTGTGCCAGAGCAGGTCGACGCCCACCTCCTCCGCGGCGCGAGCCACCAGGTAGCCCTTGTCCACCCAGGTGCCCTCGTCCTTCACGTCCGTCTGGTAGAAGATGGCCACGCCTTCGGGCGGCACGCGCGCGAGGATGAGCGCCGCGGCGCGGATGAACCAGGCCTTCCACTCCGCCAGCAACAGGGACGGGAACTCGGACCAGTCCGGCAGGGACGCGATGGCCGAGCTGCCTTCCAACACCGGCCGCGCCTCCAGCCACACGAGTGCGTCTTCGCAGTACACCGTGCGCTTCGCCGCGCCCGCGGCGCCTGCCTGTTCGTCCACCATGGGGTGCCAGAGTCTGCCAGAGCCGCGCGCACTCCGCGTCGGGCTGGTCAACACGCCCAAACCGTGGCTTGCTAGCGCTTCCCTAGATTTCTACAATCCTGTTTTATCTCGATGCAACGGAGAGACGGAATGCCCACGACTTCAGCGAAAGACGGGACTTCGCTCCACTACCGTGTCGTGGGTGAGGGTCCGCGCACGGTCATCCTGGTTCACGGTTGGATGGTATCAGGCGCGGTCTGGGATGCGCTGGTGGAGCGCCTGGACCTGACGGGGCTGCGGCTGGTGATTCCGGACATGCGGGGCTCGGGTCAGTCGGGCCGGCCGGACGGAGGCTTCAGCCTGGAGTCGCTGGCGCACGACGTGCTGGCCGTGGCGGACGCCGTGGACGCGCGGCGCTTCACGCTGGTGGGGCACAGCATGGGCGGCCAGCTGGTGAAGTGGGTGGCCGCGGAAGTGCCGGCGCGCGTGGAGGGGCTGGTGCTCCTCAACACGGTGCCCGCCGCGGGGCTTCCGCTGCCTCCGGACGCGGCGGGGCTGTTCCGCACGTCGGCGGACAGCCGCGAGAAGAAGCAGACCATCCTCGGCCTCGCGTGCAAGCAGCTGTCGCCGGAGGCCCTGGAGGCGTTGGTGAAGGACTCGATGGGCGTCAGCCTGGCGGCCATCGAGCACGTCTTCGACGCGTGGACGGCGGGTGGCTTCGCCGACAAGCTGGCCTCGATTACGGCGCCCACGTTGGTGTTGGCCACGGACGACGCCTTCCTGCCGGCGGCCTTCCTGCGGGAGGCGGTGGTGTCGAGGATTCGCGGCGCACGCCTGTCGTACCTTCCCGGCCCCGGTCATTACCCACAGGTGGAGCGCCCGGCGGAGACGGCGGCGCTGGTGTCCGCCTTCCTCGCCGGCTCCCAGCCGGTCTGAGCGCCCGCTTCGAGGAGGCAGCACGATGGCCTGGAACATGTCCTTCGAGTACGACGCGCTGAACGACGTCGTCACCGCCTACTTCACCGACTGCGTGTTGGTGAGTGAGGCGGACGTCCTTCGCTGGCGGAAGGAAGTCGAGGAGCACCTTTCCAAGTACCCGCCCAAGGTGGACCTCCTCATCAACCTGGACGGGCTGGTGGTGAAGTTCACCGCCGGCCGTGTCTTCGGCAAGGAGCGGCGCGAGGTGCTGGAGCGCTACACGCACCGCTCGTACCGCTTCGGTGGTGACGAGATGACGCGCATGTTCGTGCTCACCAGCGGCGCCATCAACGGCGCGGCCGTCAATCACTACGCCACTCGCGACGAGGCGCTGGCCGCGCTTCAGGCCGAGCGCGAGGCGCTGCGCAAGCGGGGCTTTTCGCCCTTCGGTGGTGGCTTCGTCAGCAGCAAGGTCTGAGTCTTGCTCCCCAGCCTCATGCGCGGCGGTGCGTCTGAACACACGCCCCGTCGCAGGCGTCGATGGCTGTCGTTGATGTCGTGGGCGCGTGGCGAGTTGAGGGGGCCTCACACGCCCGCGAACCACTCGTAGCCGCGGTCCTCCCAGTAGCCTCCGGTGGGCTCGGGCAGGAAGTTCACCTCGGTGAGGTACTTCACCATCTTGTAACCCAGCTTCACGCCCGAATAGAGGCGCAGCGGCGCGCCGTGGCCGGGCGTCAGCGGCTGGCCGTTCATTCCGTAGGCCAGAATCGTCTGCGGATGGAAGGCGCTGGGCCGGTCCCAGGACGAGTAGTAGCCCGCGTCGAACGAGCGCAGCTCCACGTAGCCCGCGCGCGTGTCCGCGCCCACATGCCGGGCCAGCTCGCTCAGGCGGACGCCATGCCAGGACGCCACCGCGCTCCAGCCTTCCACGCAGTGGTGGCGAATGCGCAGGTCCGTGCGAGGCAGGCGCTGGAGGGCGTCCAGCGTCAGCACGGTGGGGTGCGCCACGAGCCCGCCCACTCGGAGCGCCCATCCCGAGGGCGCGAGCGGCACCGTGTCGGAGACGTAGTATTCGGGGAACTTGCCTGGGGGCGTCGTCTCCTCGGGAGGCAGCTCCGGCGCCAGCCGGCGTTCATCGAACAACACGGCCTGGGCGCGCGCGTTGAAGCGCTCCATGACGCCCAGGAAGCCCTCGCGAGGGCGGCTGCTGTCACACGCGCTGGCCGTGAGCGCGGTGGTGCCCAGCAGCGCCGTGCGCCGCGTGAGGTGCCTAGGCATCCGGCTTCCTTCCGCCCGTCACCATCTCCGCCAGGCTTCGCGGGTGGAGCAGCACCAGGGCGATGTGGCCCACGGTGAAGAGGGCGAGCAGCGCGAGGATGACGAGGTGGATGGCGCGCGCCGCGTCGTAGCCACCGAGCAGCGACGTGAGCGCGCCGAGCTGCACGGGCTTGTAGAGGACCAGCCCGGAGAGCACCGCGAGCAGCCCCAGCGCCAGCGTGCCCGTGTACGCCAGCCGCTGAAGGCCGTTGTACAGCCCCTGCGCGGGTGCGTGCTTTCTCACGCGCAGGTAGAAGGCGAGCGTGTCCAGGGCGTTGCGTGTATCGCGACGGGGCAGGAAGAGGCGGCGGCGCCACTCACCGCTGAGGGCGAGGTAGAGCACGTACGCCACGCCGTTGAGGGTGAGGAACCACGCGAAGGCGAAGTGCCAGTGACGGGCGCCGGCCAGCCAGTTCCCCAGCCGCATCCATTCGGGTGGAGGGATGCCCTGGAAGGGATACCAGCCGTAGGGCCGGCCCTGGGGCCCGAGCATGGGATAGGCGACAAGTATCTGGAGTCCGCTGGCCGCCATGATGAGCAGCAGCGGTACGTTGAGCCAGTGGGTGACTCGGATGAGCCACGGCTGAGGTCTGCGTCGTTCAGGGGCTTGCACGCACGCGGAAGAAAGCACCCGGCGTCACGCGGCGTGGGCGCGGCTCGTCCCGCGTTGGTGGACAGCCGTCATTCAGGGCGGGGGCCGCTCGCCTTGCGTCGACGTGAGGACGGGCCCTGGCCTCGCGGGGCAGGAAGAGGCGGCGGATTTCAGCGCGCACGATGCGCCCGAGCCCGTTCGTGCAAGTTGCAACCTGGAGAATGGCGGCAGGGACACAAGCCCCTGGAATGACAGGGGGCTCGTGAGCCGTGGCCGGGCACGGCGCGTGCTCTTGGGGAGAAGCGACCATGCTCGCTTCTCCACTGCCATCCCTGGTGTCCTCCCTGTTGCTGTCGCAGGCCCCTTCGCCGGAGCCGTCTCCCGATGCCGAAGCCCCGGGCCTGCTGTCTCGCCTGGAGGTGGAGGGCGGGGTGGACGTCTACTTCGGCTACAACGCCAATCGCCCCGCCGACGGTGCCAGTTTCATCCCCGGCACGGGCACCACCGCCCGGCGGGACAACGAGGTCTCCATCAACCTCGCGTCGCTGGGCGTGTCGCTCGCGCCCAAGCCCGTGGGCTTCAAGGTGCTGCTGGGCTTCGGCACCGGCATCGAGGTGCTGCACCAGGCCGAGCCGGAAGGCCCGGCCATCGGGCCCGAGGTGTGGCGCCATCTCCAGCAGGCCACGGTGTCGTACGCGACGGGACCGCTCACGTTGGAGGCGGGCGTCTATCCCAGTCACATCGGTCTGGAGTCGTTCCAGTCGCAGCTCAACTGGAACTACACGCGCTCGTGGATGGGCGAGCTGTCGCCCTTTTACCAGTCCGGCCTCAAGAGCACCTGGGCCTTCAATGACGCGTGGAGCGCGCAGCTCCACCTGCTCAATGGCTGGCAGACGATTGGGGAGAACAACCGCGGCAAGGCGCTGGGCACGCAGGTGGCCTATGCGGGCCCGCGGCTATCCACCGCCCTCAACACCTTCGTGGGGGAAGAGGGTGACGGTGGTCTGCGACTCTTCGTGGACGCCGTGGCCACCTGGAAGGTGACACACGCCTTCGCGCTGGCCGCCACGGCGGACGTGGGCCGGCAGGCGCGTTCCGGACAGTCCGCGGCCTTGTGGTACGCGGCGGGCTTCAACGCGCGGATGCAACTCTCCGACGTCGTGGCCGTTGCCGCCCGGGTGGAGGCCTATCGCGACGAGCACGGGCTCATCACGGGGGCCGTCCAGACGTTGGCGGGCGGCACCCTCACGCTGGAGTTGAAGCCCGCGGAACACCTGGTCCTCAAGATGGAGGCGCGCCGCGACACCTCCACCGCAGACGTGTTCACCGGCCGCGCCACGGGAGGGGATGGCGCGCCGACGCTCGAGGACGCCGAGACGCTCGGGGTGCTCAGCGCCGTCGCCTGGTTCTGAACAGGAGCCCCGTCTCATGGACCTCGTGCTCGTTCTTGTCACCGCCGCTTTCTTCGCGCTCGCGTGGGTCTACGTCCACGGATGCGAGCGCCTGTGAGGCATTGCCTGATGACTTTCGAATACGCCGCTGGCGCCGTCCTGGCCGTGCTGCTCGGTGCCTACCTCCTCTACGCGCTGCTTCGCCCGGAGCGCTTCTAGGCCCCCGCCATGTCCTTCATCGGTTGGTCGCAAATCCTGTTGTTCTTCGCCCTGGTGCTGGCGGTGACGAAGCCGCTGGGGGCCTATCTCTTCCGTGTCCTCGAAGGGGACACCCGTCCGCTGCCGCGCGTGCTGGGCCCCGTGGAGCGCCTGCTGCTGCGCCTGTGCGGCGCGGCGGACCGGCACGAGCAGACGTGGGTGGCCTACGCGAGCTCGCTGCTGGCGTTCAGCCTCTTCAGCGTCCTCATCGTCTACGGCCTCCAGCGCGTGCAGCACCTGCTGCCGCTCAACCCGCAAGGGCTGGGAGCGGTGGGGCCGGAGCTGGCGTTCAACACGGCCGTCAGCTTCACCGCCAACACCAACTGGCAGTCGTACGCTGGTGAGTCCACGCTCAGCTACTTCACGCAGATGGTGGGGCTGGCGTGGCAGAACTTCGTCTCCGCCGCCGCGGGAATCGGCGTGGCGCTGGCGCTGGCGCGGGGCTTCACCCGCCGGCCCGGTCCGGACGGACAGAAGACGTTGGGCAACTTCTGGGTGGATGTGATGAACGCCACCCTCTACGTGTTGCTGCCGCTGTGCCTGGTCTACGCGCTCTTCCTGGTGTCGCAGGGCGTGCTCCAGAACTTCGCGCCCTATTCGCAGGGGGTGACGCTGGAGGGCGTGCGTCAGACGCTGGCGCAGGGACCGGTGGCCTCGCAGGAGGCCATCAAGACGCTGGGCACCAATGGCGGCGGCTTCTTCAACACCAACAGCGCGCATCCCTTCGAGAACCCCACGCCCCTCACCAACCTGGTGCAGATGCTGTCCATCTTCGCCATCCCCGCGGCCCTCACGTACACCTACGGGAAGATGGCGGGTGACAACCGGCAGGGCTGGGCCTTGTTCGCGGCGATGTCCGTCCTCTTCCTCGCGGGCGTGGCCGCGGTGTACGCGGCGGAGGCCCAGGCCAACCCGGCGTTGAGCGCCGCGGGGCAGGTGGCGCAGGCGGGAAACATGGAGGGCAAGGAGGTGCGCTACGGCGTCGCGGCCTCCGCGCTCTTCGCCGCTGTCACCACCGCGGCCTCGTGCGGCGCGGTGAACGCGATGCACGACAGCTTCACGCCCCTGGGCGGCCTGGTGCCCATGGTCAACATGCAACTGGGCGAGGTCGTCTTCGGCGGCGTGGGCGCGGGCCTCTACGGCATCCTCGTCATGGTGGTGCTCAGCGTCTTCATCGCCGGGCTGATGGTGGGGCGCACGCCCGAATACCTCGGCAAGAAAATCGAGGCGCGGGAGATGAAGCTCGCGATGTTGTACGTGCTCGTCTTCCCGCTCTTCACGCTGGGCTTCAGCGGGCTGGCCTCCGTGCTGCCGCAGGGCGTGTCCTCACTCAACAACGCGGGGCCGCACGGCCTGTCGGAAATCCTCTACGCGTACACCAGCGGCACGGCGAACAACGGCAGCGCCTTCGCGGGCCTCAACACCAACACGCCCTTCTGGAACGTCACCCTGGGCGTGGCGATGCTCGGCGGGCGCTTCCTGATGATGGTGCCCGCGCTGGCTATCGCCGGCTCCATGGTGGGCAAGAAGGTGGTGCCAGCGGGCCCGGGCACCTTCCCCACGCACGGCGTGCTCTTCACCGGTCTGCTGGTGAGCGTGATTGTCATCGTCGGCGCGCTCACGTTCTTCCCCGCCCTCTCCTTGAGCCCCATCGTCGAGCACTTCCTCGCCGGGGCCGGAAAGCGCTACTGAGATGTCCTCGCCTGCTTCGAAACCGGCGTCGTTGCTGGACGCCTCGCTGCTCAAACCGGCGCTGGTGGACAGCCTGCGCAAGCTCCACCCGCGCGATGTGGCGCGCAACCCCGTCATGTTCGTGGTGTGGGCCGGGAGCCTGCTCACCACGGTGTTGGTGGTGAAGGACGTGGTGTCGCCGCGCCCGGATGCCGCGCCGCTGGGCTTCACCGTGCAGGTGATGCTGTGGCTGTGGTTCACCGTGCTCTTCGCCAACTTCGCGGAGGCCGTGGCGGAGGGCCGCGGCAAGGCCCAGGCTGGCGCCCTGCGGAAGATGCGCAAGGAGACCACCGCGCGCCGCTGGAAGGACGGGCGCGAGGAGCGCGTGCCCGCGCCGGACCTCCGCAAGGGTGACGAGGTGATTTGCGAGGCCGGGGACCTCATCCCCGGTGACGGTGAGGTGGTGGAGGGCATCGCCAGCGTGGACGAGTCCGCGATTACGGGCGAGTCCGCGCCCGTCATCCGGGAGTCGGGTGGCGACCGCTCGGCGGTGACGGGCGGAACGAAGGTGCTCTCCGACCGCATCCGCGTGCGCATCTCCGCCAACCCCGGCGACTCCTTCCTGGACCGGATGATTGGCCTGGTGGAAGGCGCGGCCCGGCAGAAGACGCCCAACGAGGTGGCGCTCCACATCCTGCTGGTGGGGCTCACCCTCATCTTCCTGTTGGCGTGCGTGACGCTGGTGCCGCTGGCGCTCTACTCGGGCGTGCCGCTGTCGGGCACGGCGGTGGTGGCGCTGCTGGTGTGCCTCATCCCCACGACGATTGGCGGCCTGCTGAGCGCCATTGGCATCGCGGGCATGGACCGGCTGCTGCGCAAGAATGTGCTGGCCATGAGTGGCCGCGCGGTGGAGGCGGCGGGCGACGTGGACACGCTGCTGCTCGACAAGACGGGGACCATTACCCTGGGCAACCGCATGGCCACGGAGTTGCTCCCCATGCCGGGCGTGCGGATGGAGGAGCTGGCCGAGGCCGCGCAGCTCGCCAGCCTCGCGGATGAGACGCCCGAGGGGCGCTCCATCGTCACGCTGGTGAAGGACACGTACAAGATGCGCCCGCGCGAACTGCAGGCGCACCACGCCACCTTCGTGCCCTTCACCGCGCAGACGCGCATGAGCGGCTGTGACCTGGTGGACCCGCACCCGCGCAGCATCCGCAAGGGCGCGGTGGACGCCATCGTCACGTACGTCCGTTCCCAGGGCGGCGCGGTGCCGGATGAGCTGGCGCAGGCGTCGGGCCGTATCGGCGACGCGGGTGGAACACCGCTGGCGGTGGCAGACGGTGCGCGATTGCTGGGCATCATCCACCTGAAGGACGTGGTGAAGGGCGGCATCAAGGAGCGCTTCGACCGCTTCCGCGCCATGGGCATTCGCACGGTGATGATTACGGGTGACAACCCGCGCACCGCCGCGGCGATTGCGCGCGAGGCGGGCGTGGATGACTTCCTGGCCGAGGCCACTCCCGAGGCCAAGCTGGCCCTCATCCGCACCGAGCAGGGCCGCGGCAAGCTGGTGGCCATGACGGGCGACGGCACCAACGACGCGCCCGCGCTGGCCCAGGCGGACGTGGGCGTGGCGATGAACACCGGCACCCAGGCGGCGAAGGAGGCCGGGAACATGGTGGACCTGGACTCCAATCCCACCAAGCTGCTGGAGGTGGTGGAGGTGGGCAAGCAGTTGCTGATGACACGCGGCACGTTGACGACCTTCTCCATCGCCAACGACGTAGCGAAGTACTTCGCCATCCTCCCAGCGCTCTTCATGGGCGTGTTCCCGCAGATTGCGCCGCTCAATGTGATGGGGTTGTCCTCGCCGTTCAGCGCGGTGTTGTCGGCCGTCATCTTCAACGCGCTCATCATCATCCTGCTCATCCCCCTGGCGCTGAAGGGTGTCCGCTACCGCCCGCTGGGCGCCGAGGCCCTGCTGCGGCGCAGCCTGCTGCTGTACGGCGTGGGCGGCGTCATCGTTCCCTTCGTGGGCATCAAGGTCATCGACGTGCTGCTCGGCGCCGTGGGCCTGGCGTGAAAGGACTTATCCCCATGTTCTCCACATTCCTCACGGCCCTGCGCACGTGCGTCGTCACGATGGTGCTCACGGGCCTGCTGTACCCGTTGGCCGTCACCGGGCTGGCGCAGCTCCTCTTTCCGGGGGAAGCCAATGGCTCGTGGGTGAAGGACGGCCGGGGCCGCGTGGTGGGCAGCGCGCTCATTGGCCAGGGCTTCACCCGGGCGGGGTACTTCCATCCGCGTCCTTCCGCCGCTGGCGAGGGCTACGACGGCGCGGCGTCCTCGGGCAGCAACCTGGGGCCCACGTCGCTGAAGCTGAAGGAACGCGCGGCGGCCGACCTGGAGCGCCTGCGCCGGGAGAATCCGGATGCAGCGGGGCCTGTTCCCGCCGAGTTGGTGACGACGTCCGCGTCCGGGTTGGACCCTCACCTGTCGCCGGAGGCGGCGCGCTGGCAGGCGGCGCGGGTGGCACAGGCCCGCGGCGTGGCGCTGGAGCGGGTGCTGAATGTGGTGGACGCGCTGGTGGAAGGACGGACCTTCGGCGTGCTGGGCGAGCCGCGCGTCAACGTCCTGCTGTTGAACCTCGCGTTGGACAGGCGCTTCGGGCCGCTTCCGGACGCGGCGCCGGGCGTGGGGGGCGGGGGCTCGCTGGGCCAGGGCGCACCTTGAGCGGCGTGGGGGCACGCACATTCACCACGTGAGATTCACCGGGCGCGAGGGCATCCTCCGCCCGGCGTCCCACCGGATGGGCAAAGGATGACGATGACGCGGCGCTCGCGCGCGGAGGACTTCCTGGAGCTGGTGGAGCGGGGCAGGCGTGGCCGGCTCAAGCTCTACATCGGCTTCGCGGCCGGGGTGGGGAAGACGTACCGGATGCTGGAGGAAGCACACGCGCTGAAGCGGCGCGGCGTGGACGTGGTGCTGGGCTTCGTGGAGTCGCATGACCGCGCGGACACGCAGGCGCTGGTGGAGGGCCTGGAGGTGGTGCCGCGCAAGCAGTACACCTACCGCGACGTCACCGTGGAGGAGATGGACCTGGACGCGGTGCTTGCGCGCAAGCCCCAGGTGGCGGTGGTGGACGAGCTGGCTCACACCAACCTTCCGGTGTGCCGCCACCGCAAGCGCTACCAGGACGTGCAGGCGTTGCTGGATGCGGGCATCAACGTCATCGGGGCCTTCAACGTCCAGCACCTGGAGAGCCTCAACGATTTGGTGGAGCGCGCCACTGGCGTCACCGTGCGGGAGACATTGCCCGACAGCTTCCTCAAGGCCGCCGACCAGGTGGTGAACCTGGACCTGGCGGTGGAGGACCTGCACGAGCGGCTCCGGACGGGGAAAATCTACGCGAAGGACAAGGTGCCGCGGGCGCTGGAGCGCTTCTTTACGGAGGAGAACCTGGCCACGCTGCGCGAGCTGGCGCTGCGTGAGGTGGCGGAGAGCCTGGACCGCGCCACCGCGAGGCCGCCTCCGGGGGAGGGCGATGAAGGTTCGCAGCGGAGCGCCGCCTGGGGCCGGGTGCTGGTGGCGCTGTCCAGCTATCCCCGGCACGCGGCGACGCTGCTGCGCCGGGGCTCACGGATGGCGGGCCGGCTGAACACGGACTGGTTCGTCGTGTACGTGGAGACGCCGCGCGAGGCGCCGCACCTCATCGACGCGGAGGCGCAGCGGCATCTGCTGACGAACATCGAGAAGGCGAAGGAGCTGGGCGCGGAGGTGGTGCGCCTGAGGGCTCGGGACCCGGTGGAGGGCATCCTGGACTTCGCGCGCTCGCACGGCGTGGGCCACATCATCGTCGGCCGTTCGCATCAGCCGTGGTGGAAGCAGCGGCTGGGGCGCGCGGTGGACATGAGGCTGGTGCGTGAAGGCCGGGGCTTCGACATCCACGTGGTGGCCTTCGAGCCGCGCGAGGAGGGACGCCGCCCATGACGCTGCGAGCCCGGTTGTTGTTGGCGCAGGCACCCCTGGCCCTGGCGCTGTTGTTGGTGGGCATGGTGGCCGTGGTGACGTTGTCCCAGTTGGGGCGTTCTGGGCCTCGGGTGCTTCAGGACAACTACCGCAGTGTGCTGGCCGCGCAGGAGATGATGGCGCAGTTGGAGCGCATGGACAGCGGGGCGCTCTTCATCATCGCGGGTGAGCGGCAGCGCGGGCTGACGCAGCAGGCGGCGCAGCGCGAGCGCTTGGAGTCGCAGTTGCGGGTGCAGGAAGGCAACGTCACCGAGCCCGCCGAGGACGCGGCGACGCTCCAGTTGCGCGCGGCCTGGCGGCGTTACCAGGAGGCCTACGACGGGTTCCTCGCCCAGTCGTCGCCGGAGGCGGCGCGGGAGGCGTACTTCGGTGTTCTCGAGCCGGCCTTTCAGGAAGTGACGGGAGCGGCCCGGGCCATCCTGGACCTGAACCAGGACGCCATGGTGCGCAAGAGCGAGGCGTTGCAGCGGCAGAGCGCGCGGGTGAACACGGTGATGGTGGCGGCGGTGATGGTGGCCTTCGTGGTGGGGTTGTTCGCCTCGCAGTCGCTGACGCACCGGGCGCTCCGTCCGGTGTCGGTGCTGTCGCAGGCGGTGCGGCGCCTGGGCGAGGGCGACTACGCGGCGCGCGCGGTGGTGGAGGGACAGGACGAAATCGCGCAGGTGGGGCGGGACTTCAACGCCATGGCGGAGGCGCTTCAGCAGTATCGGCGCAGCAGCCTGGGGGAGCTGCTCCAGGCGCAGGCGGCATCACAGGCGGCCATCGACAGCCTGCCGGACCCGGTGGTGGTGTTCGGCGCGGACGGAGGGCTGCTCAACGTCAACCGCGCGGCGGAGGACGTGCTGCGGCTGTCGCTGGAAGCGGGCGGGGACATGCTGGGGCAGGTGGTGCCGGAGGCGCGCGCGGTGCTGGAACGGGTGCGTGAGCACGTGTTGACGGGGCGAGGGGCGTATCAGCCGCGTGGGTACGAAGAGGCGGTGCGGGCGCCGCTCCCGGACGGGGACCGGTGGCTGCTGGCTCGGGGAAGTCCGGTGCATGGCGAGTCAGGGGAGGTGGTGGGGGCCACGGTGATTCTCCAGGACGTGACGCGACTGCGGCGCTTCGACGAGCTGAAGAACGACCTGGTGGCCACGGTGGCGCACGAGTTCCGCACGCCGCTCACGTCGCTGCGCATGGCCCTGCACCTGGTGACGGAGGGCGTGGTGGGGCCGATGACGGAGAAGCAGGCGGACCTGTTGTTCGCGGCTCGCGAGGACTCCGAGCGGCTGCAGGGCATCGTGGATGACCTGCTGGACCTGTCGCGCATCCAGGCGGGGCAGCTCCAGTTGGAGATTCGCCGGGTGCCCGCGGAGGCGTTGGTGGACGCGGCGCTGGACGCACAGCGCGCGGCGGCGGAGGAGCGTGGGGTGCGGTTGTTGAAGCAGGTATCGCTGGATGTGGAGCCGGTGGACGGGGACCCGGAGCGGCTGGGGTTGGTGCTGGGGAATCTGGTGGGAAACGGGGTGAAGCACACGCCCCCCGGAGGCGAGGTAGAGGTGCACGTGTGGCAGGAATCGCACGGGGTGCGCTTCGAGGTGCGGGACACGGGGGCGGGGATTGCCTTGGAGCAACAGGCGCGCATCTTCGAGAAGTTCTACCGGGCACCCGGCGCGCCCGCGGGAGGCGCGGGGCTGGGCTTGTCGATTGCGAAGGACATCGTCCAGGCACACGGCGGGGAGATTGGCGTGGTGAGTACGCCCGGCCAGGGCAGCACGTTCTGGTTCACGCTGCCCCGGCGGGAGGCGCCCGGGCCGGCGAGTGCGTGAGGACGTATCTCAGGCGCCTTCGAGCGGCGAAGGCGGGAGGAGTTCACGCACCTCGCTGATGAACTTCGGAACGGACTTCGCCAGTCCGTTCAGCAGGCGATGAAAGGTAATGGGCGGGTTCTTCAACATCTCTGCCTGAGCGCGGAGCACTTCCAGCATGACGCCGGGGGACTGACTGAGGAGATTTTGCAGGAAGGTGTCCGCATCCTGCGCCTGCATGGCTCGGGGTAGATGCTCAGAACCGAAGTCGCGCAGATTGTTGGTGACGATGGTCTGCGCTCCGACGTGCACTGCCGCCGCAAGGACATGCCGGTCCTTGGGGTGATTCGTCATGGCCGGGACGAGGCGCTCGTAGCCGGATACCAGCGCTTCGGGAAAGTGCCTGCGCATGGCCGAGACTCGGCGTTCAGCCTGCGCCGCGGTGAGCCCGATTTGTTCGACCAGATTGCGGCGCACCTCATCCAGGATTTCCTCGGTCCAGTAGATCTGGATGAGACCCTCGTTGGCGACGTTGAGAAGCATGTCGCAGAGAGAGACCGGAATCAGGACGTTCGCATCGAGAACGACCGGGAACGGAGCAGGGTTCACGCCCTAGTCGTCCCTTCTCCAGACGGCGGCTGTCAACGGTGGAGCGTCAGCTCGCTCCGCATCGAACTCGAGATAGCCACCAGCTTGCTACTCGTCGAACTCGGGATAGCCACGAGCTAGCTGCGTGTCCTGAATCATTTCGGCCAGCTTCGCACGGCGCTCCGCTGTTCTGCGGGCACGGTACTCAAGCACGTCCTGGGTGTTGACGCGCCGATGGGTACCGGTTCGGTGGAACGGAATCTTTCCCTCGTCGAGGAGCTGCACCAAGTATTGGCGCGACACGTTGAGCAGGTTGGCGGCCTGCTGCGTGGTGAGCTCCTTCTGGACTGGGACGATGGAGACAGCGTCCCCCGAGGCCAAAACGGCCAGGAGCTGCTGAAGCAAAGTCAGAACGTCCTTGGGAAGAGGGAGCGCCTCATGATTGGGACCAAGGAGCGTGAATCGCGGCTGGGTCCCCGCCCCGTGAAGCGTCTCGGTGATCAACTTGGCGAGTTGCTGGACCTGCCCCAGGGTGCCCTCCGTGGCAGCCACGGGCTCTGAGACGCGCACCGGAGCGTCGTCCTTCACGGGATTGATGGTGGAAGGTGACATACGGGCCCCGTGGGACGCCTCCTGAACGGCGCTTCGAGATGTCATGCGCGCACCGCTGCGCCCCGCAGAGAGTGCACTGCGTTCGCTGCACGCGTCTAACGGTGTAATACGGGGTATTACTCGACGCAAGTGCAGGTGAAGCCCGTTGCTAGGTGGCAGCTAGCCAAGTGCAAGTCAGCAGCTAGCTGCCCTAGGTGCAAGCTCACAGTGTGTGTGCCAAGCAGGCCCTCAGGCGTTCGCCTGACCCTGGAGCTTCTGCATCTCCTCGCGGCGGACCTCGGAGGCGGTGCGGACGATGTCCTTGCACGACATGCCCAGGTCCTCCTCGGTGACCTTCTGACCGAGCTTGGGCAGCACGTCCCGTTCCTCCATCGTCACGTGCTCCTTCACCACCTTCTCCAGTTCGCCGAACAGGGAGACCAGCTTCTGCGGGTCGTTGCGCGCGCGAATCATCTGGGCGATGAGCTCCGTCATCTCCCCGTGCTCCTCGACGGAGTCCTGAATCAGCTTCTCCTCCACCACCCGGCGCGCAGCGGGGTACACCCAGCGTTCTTCAATCGTGGTGTGCAACGTGAGCGCCTCCGCGAGCTGGATGCCGAGCTCTCGCTTGCTCTCGTCGTCCTTCGCCGCGCGACAGGCATCGAACAGCGCTTCCACCTCGCGGTGCTGCTGAATCAACAAGTCAATCACGTCCACGTCTGCGCTCCTTGGAATCGGTTCGGTGTCCTCCAAGGCTCCGCATGCGCGCAGGACGCTGCAATCGCCGCTCCAGGCACGCGGCGGAGCCCCGCCCGGTCGGCTTCCCGGAAACTCCGGCCCGGCACGCGTGCGACCGCTGTGCCTGGCTCGCGCGTTCTCGGCTGACGTGGATGTGGGAATTCGGGGTCCTTCAGCCCTCGCCCGACTCGTACTTCTTCCGCTTCCGCCACAGCGTGGACGCGTCGATGCCCAGCACCCGCGCCGCCTCATCCAACGTGGGCGCCGAGGCCATGACGCGCAGCACGTGCTCGCGCTCGATGTCCTCCAGCGTATGCGGCCCGCCCAGGGTCATCACCGGACTCCCCGCGGCGGCGATGCGGTCGGGGAACGCCTGTGGCTCCAGCACCTCCGCGGGCCAGACGATGAGCGCTCGCTCCATTGCATTCCGCAGCTCGCGCACGTTGCCCGGCCACCCATAGGCCAGCAGCATCTTCTCCGTCGCGGGCGACAGCTCCGGCGGTGGGCGCTGCGCCGCGCGAGCGAAGAAGGAGACGAAGCGCCGGGCCAGCGAAAGCAGGTCCTCCGGCCGCTCTCGCAGCGACGGCAGCTTCACCTCGATGACGTTCAGCCGGTAGAGCAGGTCCTCCCGGAAGCGCCCCTCGGCCACGTCCTTCTCCAGGTCCCGATTCGTCGCCGCCACCACCCGCACGTCCGCCTTGCGCGTACGTCCCTCGCCCAGCCGTTCGAACTGCTTCTCCTGGAGGAAGCGCAGCAGCTGCGCCTGGAGCCCCGGACTCATCTCCGCGATTTCATCCAGGAACAGCGTGCCCCCTTCCGCCGCCTCCACGCGTCCCGGCTGGTCCTTCACCGCGCCGGTGAACGCGCCGCGCACGTGGCCGAACAGCTCGCTGGCCAGCAGTTGCTCGGACAGCGTGGGACAGTTGACGGTGACGAAGGGCCGGCGCCGCCGAGCGCTCATCGAATGCAGCGCATGGGCGAGCACTCCCTTGCCGGTGCCACTCTCTCCCCGCAGCAGCACCGCCGCGTCGGACGCCGCCGCGCGCGTCAACAGCCCGATGGCCGCGTGCATCGCGGGCGAGGCTGTCTCCAACGTGGCCTCTGGCACCGCCTGGGAAAGCTGCCCCTCCAGGCTCTCCAACTGCGATGCCAGCTCCCGGTGCCGCCGCGCCTTCTCCACCACGTGGCGAATCTGCGCGGGCGTGAAGGGCTTGGGCAGATAGTCCCGCGCTCCGCGTCGCATCGCCTCCACCGCCGTGTCGAACGTGGCGTAGGCGGTGATGAGCACGACGTCCAGGTGGGGCGACTCGGCCAGGAGGCGCGGCAACAGCTCCATTCCGCTGGCCGTGCCGAGCCGCAGGTCGACGAAGGCCAGGTCGGTGGGGCCTTGCGCCAGCGCGGCCAGCGCGGCCTCGGGGGTGGCCGCCTCGCGGACCTCACAGCCGAAGCCTTCCAGGCACACGCGCAGGGTGTGGCGGATGTTCCGCTCGTCGTCCACCACCAGCACCCGCATGGGGCGCTCTCGGATGTCCATGACTTCATCCTAGGAGCAATCCGCGCCGCCACGCGGTCAGACTCCCGCGCAGCGTGCGGGAGCACGCGCAATGGCAGCCCGGCTGTTGGCGGTTCCCGCACATCCGCTGCACTCCGTGCTGGCGTTGCTCTCCGGTTTGGGCTGGAACAGGGGGCGTATGCGCTTGATGGGGATGATGGCAGGCGGCCCACCGCCCGAAGACGGTGAAGAGGAGAACGTCTTCTCCCGAGCCCGGGGCCCCTCGCTGGCCGAGAAGCGGACTCGGAAGGCCGTGCTCGTGGGGCTGGTGCTGCTGTTGCTGGCCGGCGTCTGGCTGTACCTCCAGGGCGGGGAGAACCGGGCGCTGAACGCACTGTCTCCCGCGCAGCGGGCCTCACTCTTCCAGGAGACGCGCGACTCCTTCCGCGAGATGTGCATGGGGGATGCGGGCACCAGCCGCTTCCCGAGGCGCTGCGCGCAGATGGCGGACTTCCTCACCCGCTTCACGGAATGTGACGCGACCTGCCAGCAGGAGATTGCGCCCGCGCTCCAGCGCTCCGTGCGCTGAGACGGGGCTCCACCGGGGAAGCGACGGCCTGCCCTCCTACCCGGAGCGCGTGGTGAAACCAGGCCATGCGTTGGAATGCTCTCCCGCAGGTGGGGTCGGGTCCTACCCGTCTTTCACGGCGCTCCGCGTCCGTCTGAATGACACGGGTGGTGAGAGTTACCAGCCCGCAGACAGTTGGCTATCCTACGACGCGCGGCGTGAGCACCGGCCGCGCGGGTTTGTGGCTCCCACGGGAGTTCACGGAAGGATGGCGACATGTGCTGGCGCAGCGGGCCCTGGAAGACGGGGTGGCTCTTCCACAGCCGGATTCTGGCCGCGGCGCGCGGCGTGGAGTCGCGGGCGTTGAAGGGTGCTCACGGTAGCGGGGAGGCCAGCGGGTGCGTCTGAAGCTCAAGCAGAAGATGATGTTGTTGCCGGCCGTTGTCGCGGTGTTCCTGGTGGCCATCCTGGTGGCGTTCATCGCCCTGGGCGCGCGCTCCGGTGGCGTGTACGCGCGCATCAGCAGCTCGCAGGTCCCCACCATCGAGCTGAACCGTGAGGTGATGCACCGCTTCCCGGGTCTGCACCGCAACGTGCTGGCGGCGGTGGCGGCGAAGGCGGGCGGGTTGGAGCCGCTGCGCGCGGAGGTGGACGAGCTCCAGTCGAAGCTCGACCTGACGAGGGCCGTACCGGGCGCGAACCTCCAGCGGGTGGATGAGCTCAAGTCGTCCCTGGCCACGTACTGGAGGAACTCCAGGGCGGCGGTGACGTTCGCGGTGGAGGGGGACGAGAAGGCGGCGTCCGCGCTCGCGAGCGTGGAGTCCCTGGCCGCGGGGCTGTCCCATGAGCTGGAGAGGGCCGTGGAAGCGGATGGCCAGGCCATCGCGACCTCCTACGCGGAGGTGGCCGGGCTGCACCGCGCCACCACCTGGACGGTGTGCGTGCTGGTGCTGTTGTGCATCGCGCTGACGGTGGGGCTGGCCTACTGGCTGCATCGCGAGGTGACGCTGCCGCTGGCGAAGCTGACCCACGTGGCCACGCGCATCGCGGAGAAGGGCGACCTGACGCAGGCCATCGACGTGAGCGCCCACGACGAGGTGGGCGAGCTGGCGCGCGGCTTCCAGGTCATGGTGACCCGGCTGCGCAACGTGCCCACCACCATCCAGACGGTGGTGACGGACCTGACGAACGCGGCGAAGACGCTGACGCAGGCCAGCCAGGAGCAGGTGAACTTCCTCACCAATCAGTCCCGCAGCCTCACCGAGGCGAGCACCACCATCGCCGAAATCGCGCAGACGTCCAGCATGGCCGCCAGCCGCGCGGAGATGGTGCTCCGCGTGGCGGGACAGGCGGATACGTTCAGCGCGTCCGGCCAGGAGTCCATCGAGAAGAGCGCCGAGGGCCTCCAGCAGATTCGCCAGCGCGTGGGCGCGCTGGTGGGCAGCATCGCGCACCTGAGCGACCAGGCCGTGCATGCCGGTGAAATCATCGGCAGCGTGAAGGACCTGGCGGACCAGTCCAACGTGCTCGCGCTCAACGCGGCCATCGAAGCGGCGCGCGCCGGGGAGCAGGGCCGGGGCTTCGCGGTGGTGGCGCGGGAGATGCGCTCGCTCAGCGGCCAGTCGCTGCAGAGCACCCAGCGCATCGGCAAGATTCTGCTCGAAATCAACCAGGCCATCCGCCAGACGGTGGGCATCGCCGAGGGCGACAGCGAGAAGATGGAGGAGGGCATCGAGCAGGTGCTCGCCTCGGCCAACACGCTGAAGGAAATCACCACCGTGGTGCAGGAGAGCAGTCAGGCCGCGCGCCAGATTGTGGCCTCCGTCACCCAGCAGAACGCGGGCATCGCGCAGATGACCGAGGTGATGACCACGCTGTCCTCCATGATGGCGGACGTGGTGACGGCCACGATGACGGCCGAGCAGGCGGTGACGCAAATCAACGCGTCGCTGGGACAGCTCCAGGAGCTGTCCACCGGCTTCCGCATCTGACGCTGCCTTGGGGCCGCGAGGGTGCCACCGTCCTGGGTGGCACCCCGGCTTGGGGCTCGGCTCACTCCCCCTGCATCAGCCCGGTGACGCGCCCGTCGTCGTGGACGGTGACGCGGCGGGCGGCGGGCTCGCGTGGCAGGCCGGGCATGGTGAGGATTTCTCCAGTGAGCGCCACCATGAAGCCCGCGCCCGCGGACAGCCGCACCTCGCGCACGGTGAGCGTGAAGCCGCGCGGCCGTCCCAGCTTCGTGGGGTCATCCGACAGCGACAGGTGCGTCTTCGCCATGCACACGGGCAGCCCGGCGCCGCCCAGCTCGCGCACGGCGTCCAGGTCCTTCTTCGCGCTCGCGGTGAAGGCCACGTCGTCCGCGCCGTAGACGGTGCGGGCGATGGCGGCCACCTTCTCTTCGGGCGACTGCGCCACGTCGTAGAGGAAGCGCGGCTGGGGCGGCGCGGCGTCCGTGCCGTCCAGCATCTCCAGCACGCAGTCGGCCAGCTCCAGCGAGCCGTCACCCCCTCGCGAGAAGCCGTCACACACGGCCGTCTCCACGCCACGGGCCTTGCCGAAGGCGCGCAGCTCTTCCAGCTCGGATTCGGTGTCCTGCGGGAAGCGGTTGACGCACAGGACGGCCGGCAGGCCGAAGGCGGCCACCGACTCCAGGTGCTTCTCCAGGTGCGCGAAGCCGCGAACCAGGGCCTCGCGGTCCGGCTCGGCCACGCGCGCGGGGGAGGCGCCTCCGTGGTGCTTCAGCGCGCGCAGCGTCACCACCAGCACCACGCCCCGGGGCCACAGCCCGCTGCTGCGGCACTTGATGTCCAGGAACTTCTCCGCGCCCAGGTCGAAGCCGAAGCCCGCCTCCGTGATGACTTCATCCGCGTAGGCCAGCCCCATGCGCGTGCCCATCACGGAGCTGCACCCGTGCGCGATGTTGGCGAAGGGGCCCGCGTGCACCAGCGCGGGGCCGCCCTCGCGCGTCTGGGCGAGGTTGGGCATCAGCGCGTCCTTGAGCAGCGCCACCATGGACGCCGCCGCGTCCACGTCCCGCGCGCGCACCGGCTGGCCGTCCCGGGTGTGGCCGATGATGACGCGTCCCAGCCGCGCCTCCAGGTCCTTCAGGCCCTCCGCGAGCGCGAGGATGGCCATGACCTCGCTGGCGGCGGTGATGTCGAAGTGGTCCTCGCGTGGCACGCCCTGCGCCTTGCCGCCCAGGCCGACGATGACGTTGCGCAGGAAGCGGTCATTCATGTCCAGCGCGCGCCGCCAGCGCACGCGCGTGGCATCCAGGGCCACCGGCTGGCCGTAGAAGACGGCGTTGTCCACCAGCGCGGACAGCAGGTTGTTGGCGCTGGTGATGGCGTGCAAGTCCCCGGTGAAGTGCAGGTTGATGTCGGCCGCGGGCTCCAGGCTGGCCTGCCCGCCGCCGGTGCCGCCGCCCTTCACGCCGAAGACAGGGCCCAGTGACGGCTCGCGCAGGGCCGCCACCGCGCGGCGCCCTCGCTTGCGCAAGCCCATGGCCAGCGCCACGGACATGGTGGTCTTGCCTTCGCCCGGTGGCGTGGGGTTGATGGCGGACACGAGCACCAGGCGTCCCTGCCGGCCGCCCCGCTTGCCGAGCGCGTCCAGCGACACCTTGGCGCGGTGGGTTCCCCACGGCAGCACGTCTTCGGGAGACAGGCCCAGCTCGGCGCCCACGTCGGTCATGGCTCTCAGCGTCATGCTGGGAATGTCCGTGCGGAACTGGCAGCGGTCAACGGCGGAGACGCGTGCCTGCTACAATTCAGGGCCGTGAAGACCTTCGCTCGTGTGTCTGGATTCCTGCTCGTTTGCATGAGCGGCGTCAGCCCCGTGCTGGCGGCGGACCCGCGCGACATCGAGACGCGGTCCGATGTGTCTGTCGGAATGGATGTCGGGCCCGCTGGTCGCAGGTCCCATCACCGAGGACTGCTCCTAGCGCGCGTCAGTCCAGGCGGAAGCCTTCGGGGGCCCGCGGGTCCTTCCTGTCATACATGTTGAGGTACAGCACCACCGGCTTCTCGAGTCCCTCGTAGCTGACGACGTACACGTCGAGCATGCCGGTCCCGAAGGGCGAGCCCTCCGACTCGAAGGCGCAGCAGCTTCCTTCCCGCTCGTAGCGGACCTTTTGCCCCTCTGGCCCCCGCAGGTGCTGGAGGTATTCGTGTTCCCCTTCGACGCCGCCGCCCACGTGGATGGGGTCGTCCTTGCTGTAGCCATATCCGGAGGGCGCGCTGGGCGTGGCCTCGGGGGCCGCCGCTTCCGTCGCGGGCGCGTCCGGCCGGGTGGCGCCGGCGGTGGAGGCACAGCCCGTGGCCAGCACGGGCACCAGGAACAGCATCGCGAGGCGGGAGGTCGTCATGTGGCGGAAGCCTACCGCTTTCGCACGGCAAGCGGCCTGGGAGTCGGAGCCCCTTCGGCGGTGGCGGCCGAGCAGGAGGGCCCCTTTCATGCCCTTGGCGGGCGCCGCATCTTTCCGCCGGAAATGTCCCGCCAACGAGGCCGAGGAGCGCCCATGTCGAAGGCCCACATCCATGAGGAAGGACGGAGCGGATGGGGCGCGCCGGGGCCTGCCGAGGCCCGTCACCCGAGCGGGGCCGACGTCGTTCCGGGGCTGCTGAGCTTGGGGCAGGCGCTCCAGGCGGCGCTCATCGTCGACGCGTACGGACGCGTGGTCTGGATGGACGATGCGCTGACACACGCCACCGGACCGCAGGGTGAGCCCTTCCAAGGGCGTCCCGTGGCCGCGGTGCTCGCTCGGCTGCCCTGGCTCGCGCAGGCGATGCGGCCCGCGCTCCAGGGCAAGGCCGGTGTCCACGAGGAGTCGGGCCTGAAGGCCTTCGTCCTGCCCGTGTTCGATGAGCAGGGGACATTGTTGGGCGCCTGCGCGCGCCTCCAGCTTCCTGAGTCCTCGATGGGGCAGGTCGCCGAAGGCGGTCTGACGCGGCACGCGCCGGAGAGCCTGGCGCACATGAACTCGGTGCTGCGCGCCACGTTCGACTCGATTGCGGAAGGCGTCATCGTGGTGGACCTGAACAAGCGCGTCACGGCCTTCAACAAGCGCTTCCTCGACATCTGGGGGCTGACCGAGGAGATGATGGTGGACCGCGACGCGGAGCGAGTGCTGGTGCGCGCGGCGGGCGGCGTGAAACACCCGGAGTCGTTCACCTCGCGAATCCGGGAGCGCTTCGAGCCTTCCGAGCAGGTGGACGTGGAGACGGTGGAGCTGCTGGACGGGCGCATCCTGGAGCGCAAGTCGCTGCCGCAGCGGATGGGGGGCGCCATCATCGGCCGCGTGTGGAGCTACCGCGAGGTGACGGCGGAGCGGCAGGCCGAGGCCGAGCGCGAGCGGCTGCTGCGCGAAGCCCAGGAGGCCATCCGCGTGCGGGACGACTTCCTGTCCATCGCCGCGCACGAGCTGAAGACGCCGCTCACGCCGCTGAAGCTGCACCTCCAGATGCTGCGGCAACGCGGCGCCGAGGGGGACGGGGCCTCCGCCCGGCACGTGGACAAATCGTTGATGCAGGTGAGCCGCCTGACGGGATTGGTGAATGACCTGCTGGACACCTCGCGCATCCAGGAAGGGCGGCTGACGCTGAAGCATGGGCCCGTCGTGTTGCAGGAGCTGGCCCATGACGTCGTCTCCGAGATGCGCCTGTCCAGCGCGCACCACCGCGTCGAGTACGAAGCGCCGGAATCACCCCTGGTCGTCCTGGGCGATGCGGACCGGCTCGCGCAGGTCCTGGTCAACCTGATGGAGAACGCCTTCAAGTACAGCCCCAGTGGGGGAACGGTTCGCGTCCGGGTGGCTCGGGAGGACCGCCACGCCCATGTCTCCGTTCAGGACGAAGGCATCGGCATTCCGCGGGACCAGCAGGCGCACCTCTTCGAGCGCTTCTTCCGCGCTCGCAACGCCCCCATCTCCGGCTTTGGTGGACTGGGGCTGGGGCTCTACATCTGCGGGGACATCGTCGAGCGGCATGGCGGCCGTCTGTGGGTGGAGAGCGTGCTGGGGCACGGCTCCACCTTCCGCTTCACCGTGCCGCTGGCGTCCACGTGACGGTGCCTCACCGGGGCAGGGCCTGCGCGGCCTGACGCTGGCGGGCCACGCGCAGGCGCCACACCGTCACGGGAATGCCCACGGCAAGAGGCGCCACGCTCCAGAGCCACAGCCCCTCCGTCCATACGCGCTCACGCAGGGGCGCGGGAACCTGGGCGCCCAGGAGGAAGGCGGCGGTGGTCAGCACGAACACGGCGAAGCCCTTGCGCAGCATCGCGGGGGACACGCGCCCCGCGAGCCTTCCGCCCACGAGGCTGCCCGTCATCGCGGCCAGGAGGACTTCGCCGGTGAGCATCCAGGGCAGGTCCAGGTGGCCCAGGTGGCCCACCAGGCCGGCGGCGCACTGGAGCGCGATGACCACCAGGGATGTGGCGGTGGCGACTGGCATGGGCAGCCCCGCCAGTGACAGCGCGGGCACGATGAGGAAGCCGCCCCCGGCGCCCACCAGTCCCGACAACGCGCCCACCGCGATGCCTTGTGCGAGCACGCGGGCAGCGGGGAGCGGGGAGACGCTGGTGGCGGCGGGCCCGGCTTCCCGGCGGCGAAGCATGGCCACGGCGGCGGCCACCATGACGCCCCCGAACAGGAGCAGCAGCGTGTCGGGCGCGAGGTGGGGATTGAGCCGGCCACCGAGGAAGGCCCCGCCCATGCCCCCTGCGCCGAATACGAGCGCGGTGCGCCAGCGGACGCGGCCCGCGCGCGCGTGGAGGAAGGCGCCGCTGGCGCTGGTGACGCCCACCACCACCAGGGACATGGCGATGGCCGTCCGAGGCTCGACGTCGAGCACGTAGATGAGCAGCGGCACGATGAGGATGGAGCCGCCACCTCCGAGCAGGCCCAGCAGGATGCCCACGAGCATCGAGCCCGCGATGCCCGCGTACAGCATCACCGCTCGCCTTCCGCGCGCGCGACGGCGAGCAGGTCCCGGTAGGTGCGCAGCAGGTGCTCGAAGGCGGCGGTGTCCCGGACATCCGTCGGCCGCGCGGCCTGGAGCGCGTCGAGCACGGCGGTGAGTGCTTCCCGAGACGGGGTCGTCAGGGGTGGCACGGTGGGACCTTCATGGGGCGGGGGTGCCACGGCGCGGTGGAGGCCGTCGAGCAGTCCGTCGCGGACGGTGCCCAAGGTGGGCAGCGCGTGGGGGACGGGGCGCACCACGGGCAGCCGCGCGGTGTTCCACGCGAGCATCCCGCCACGCAGGTTCATCACTCGGGTGAAGCCCAGGGTGACCAGGCTGGAGGCCGCCTTCGCCGAGCGCGCCCCGGAGCGGCAGATCATCACCAAGTCCGTGTCACGCGGCCAGGCGTCGACGACGTCCGGCACCGTGGCCAGGGGGACGTGCCGGATGCCCGCGACGTGGCCCAGGATGCCGTCGAGCTCGGCGGCCTCACGCACGTCGACCAGTGTGAGCTCGGAGGGCAGGCACGCCGCGAGCTGTCCCACCTCCACGTCGCGGTAGCCCGCGGGATGGGGCGTGGCGGTGTCGCAGAGAGGATGCATGGGGGCTCCGCGTGACTTCAGGCTTGGAGGGAAGGTGAGGGCGGCGTGTGTCCGCAGGCCCGGTTGGCGGGGACGGCCACGTCCAGCTTCCGGGGAGGTGGGAGCTGGAGCGCGTTCATCAAGACGATGAAGTCCGCGCGCGTGCGTCCGGCCAGCCGGGGGTTGTGCTGCTTCTCCTCGCCCACCGTGGACATGGCGTGCCCGGCGTAGTCGTGGCCGGGGTAGACCGCCGTGTCGTCGGGCAGGGTGAAGAGGACGCGGGTGATGGCGTCGTAGAGCTGGCCCGGGTCGCCGTTCTGGAAGTCCGTCCTTCCGGTGCCGCGGATGAGCAGCGCGTCTCCGGTGAAGAGGCGGCGCTCACAGAGGAAGCTCAGGCTGTCGTCGGTGTGGCCGGGCGTTTCGAGGACACGGACTTCGAGGCCGCCCACGCGCACGATGTCTCCATGGTTCACCGCCCGGTCCACGCAGGGTGCGCCGCGGCTGGAGGCCACCACGGTGGCGCCTGTCCGCTCGCGGAGCACACCCGCGCCGGTGACGTGGTCGGCGTGGACGTGCGTCTCCAGCACCACGGACAACGTGAGGCCCAGCTCCCGGAGGAGCTTCAGGTCGCGCTCCGTCTGTTCCAGCACCGGGTCGATGAGCGCGGCGGCGCCCGTGGCCTCGTCGGCCAGGAGGTACGTATACGTCGAGGTGTCCGCGTCGAAGAGCTGGCGGAAGAGCATCGTTCGCCTCCGTCGGAGTGGGGTGCGAGGCCGTCATTGCCAGTGACGTGCCAACAGGTGGGGGCGGGGCTCGGGTCGAGGGGACACGGGTTGCCGGCACCGCGGAATCGGCCTCTGCGGGCAAGACGGCATGCTTCAAGCGCGCCGTCGTGAAACGCACCTGAAACAGGCGTGAAACATCGTTTGAGGGCCATGTTCGTGGTGTTTCGTGGCCGACGCCCGCCCGTCGCTCAGCGTTCCGCCGTCGCACCCAGGTCGCGCAGGCGCCGCCACAGCGTCACGCGGCTGACGCCGAGCAGGCGCGCGGCCTCGGAGCGGTTGCCGCCCGCCTGGGCGAGCGCGGCGCGGATCCGCTCCGGTTCCATCGAGGCATCCGGAGGAGGCTTCGTCACGGGAGCGGCCTGCCGCGGCTCGGAGAACTCCGGTGGCAGGTCCGCCTCTCGGACCACCGGGCCTTCGCCAATGACGTAGGCGTATTCCATCACGTTCCGCAGCTCGCGCACGTTGCCGGGCCAGGCGTGCTCCTCCAGCAAGCGGCGGGCACCAGGCGAGAAGCGCTCCACGCGGCGGGCGCCGCGCTGGTGCAGCTCCTCCAGGAACCGCAGGGCCAGTGGGAGGATGTCGCCTCGTCGCTCCCGCAGCGTGGGCAGGAAGAGCGGCACCACGCGCAGGCGGTACATCAAGTCCGCGCGGAAGCGTCCCGCCTCCACTTCGCGCCGAAGCGGCCGGTGCGTGGCGGCGATGATGCGCACGTCCACGGGCACGGGCTGGCGGCCTCCCACGGGGATGACGGTGCGCGTCTCCAGCACGCGCAGCATCTTCGCCTGGAGGTCCAGGGGCATCTCCGCCACCTCGTCCAGGAACAGCGAGCCCTTGTCCGCGAGCCGGAAATGTCCTGGGCTGTCGCGCACCGCGCCCGTGAAGGCGCCGCGCACATGGCCGAACAGCTCGCTCTCCAGCAGGTTGGGCGGCAGCGCCGCGCAGTTGATGGCGCGAAACGGCCCGCGCGCCCGTGCCGACAGCGCATGCAGCGCGTGCGCGATGTGCTCCTTGCCGGTGCCCGACTCCCCGCGAACGAGCACGCTGGATTCGGTGCGGGCCACCTTCTCGACGATGCGGAAGACGCGCCGCAGCTCGGGCGCCTGGGTCCACAGGCCGTGGAACAGCTCCGCGCGACCATTCGTCTCTTCCGCCGCGTCAGGCGAGACGAGCAGGGCCCACCCGGATGCCCGAGGCCCTCGCGCCAGGGGGACGGCGCGCACCCGCACGGGCTTCGAGCGCCCACCCACGCGCAGGCGGGCGGAGGCCTCACGCCCGTTCTTCAGGAGGGCGTCCAGCGGCTCCGTGCCATCAGCGCGCCCCAGGACCTGCGCCAGCGGCGTCCCTGCGCGCAGCGTGCCGCCCAGCAGGGCTTCGAGCGCGGGCGTGAGCGCGGTCACCTTCCGCGCGTCGTCCACGAGCAGCACGGGGCCCGCGAGGGCATCCAGGGCGGGGAGCGCGAGGTGGGAGGTGGGCATCGCCGGTGCATAGCCCGGCTCCCGGCGTCTTATGCAAGGCCCCGCATCATGAATGCCCAGTAGAGGCGTGGCAGGCCGTACTTCTTCAGCAGCCACATGTCGCGCCGCTCCTGCATGGTGTCGATGAAGGGGATGGTGGGCGCGGGCTTGCCGTCGTAGTCGAACTCGGCGAGCAGCAGGCGCCCGTAGCCGGTGGTGAGGGGGCAGGACGCGTAGCCGTCATACCGCGCGGGCAGGGGCTGGCCCTTCATGCAGGCCAGGAGGTTCTCCACCAGCACCGGCGCCTGCTTGCGGATGGCGGCGCCCGTTCGGCTGGTGGGCAGGTCCGACGCATCGCCGAGCGCGAAGACGTTCGGATGGTCCGGGTGCTGGAGCGTGTACTTGTCCGCCTTCACCCAGCCGGCATTCGGACCTTCCCGCCAGGACAGCGGGCTGCGCTTGATGAAGTCCGGCGCGCTCTGCGGCGGGGTGACGTGCAGCATGTCGTAGGCCAGGGTGAGGCGCTCCGTCTGCCCGTCGCGCGTGGCCTGGAAGGTGGCCTCGCGCCGCTCGCCGTCCACGGCGATGAGGTCGTGCTGGAAGCGGGGCGTGATGCCGTAGCGGTGCACCACGCCCTCCAGCACGGAGGCGAAGGGCTTCACGCCGAAGATGGTCTTGGCTCCGGAGCCGAAGACGACGCTGGTGCGCTCCATCACGCCCGTGCGGCGGAAGTGGTCCGCGGCCAGGTACATGATTTTCTGCGGGGCCCCGGCGCACTTCACGGGCGTGGAGGGCTGGGTGAAGAGCGCGGTGCCACCCTGGAAGTTCTGGAGCAGGCGCCACGTCTTGGGCGCGAGCTGGACGTCGTAGTTGCTGCTGACGTGCGGCGTCTTCAGCGCCTCGCGCAGGCCCGCGACCTTGTCCCAGTCGAGCTGGATGCCAGGGGCGACGACGAGGAAGTCGTAGCCCAGGCGCAGGCCACCGCGGGTGAGGACCTCCCTCGCCTCCGGGTCTATCTCCGTGGCGGCGTCGCGCACCCACTTCACGCCGTGCGGGATGAGGCGGGACTCGTTGCGCACGGTGTCCTCGACGCGCGCCTCCCCGGCGCCCACCAGCGTCCACAGGGGTTGGTAGTAGTGGTGCTGGGAAGGCTCGAGGACGGCGACGCCCTTCTGCCCGGCGCGCGCCAGCCGGGCGGCCACCGTGATTCCGGCGGTGCCACCTCCGATGATGAGGACGCGATGGTGTTCGCGTACCGGCACCACCACGGCGCTGGACGGCGTCACCGAATCCCCGCGGTCGAAGTCCTCGCTCGTCTGCATGTCGCGCGCTCCCTTGTGACGCGTGAAACGGGCAGGAAGCCCTAGCAGGGCGCATGCCACACTCGTCCCCGAGGGCAGACCCCGGGTGACGAGGTGAACATGTTGTTTCCCGACCGTTTCAGCGTGTTTCAGGGAGCGCCGGCCGCGGGCTCTACTTCCCGAAGAGGCCGCGCAGGCGCTTCTTCGCTTCGTCCTCGGCGCGCTTCTTGGCCTCGGCCTCCAGGCGCGCCTTCTCCTCGGCGGCCTTGGCCTCCAGCTCCTTGCGCTTGGCCTCTGCTTCGGCGCGAAGCTTGTCCTCGCCGCCTTCGATGATGCCCTGGACCTGCTGGCCGCGCTCGCCGCCAATCAGGTTGCCCGCCAGCGACGAGGCCGCCAGCTTCGCGATTTGCGTCACCGCTGGCTTCACGTCCAGGCTGGTGACCTCCGGCTTCCACGCGGGGCCCGTCAGCTTGAGGCCCACGGGGATGGCGGCCGGCGGCGTCACCTTGCCCAGCGTCAGCGTCTTCACCGTGGACGGCGTCAGCGACACGGAGCCCGTCAGGTCCAGCGAGCCATCCAGCCGGATGCCGCCGTCGAAGCTCAGCTCCGCCTCCGGCCGCGCCCACGTCAGCGGCTTGGAGAGCTGGGCCACGCCGTCCTTGATTTGAACGCTGAAGGGCAGGTCACCGCCCAGCTTCGTCACCTGCTCGTTCTTCAGGCCCTTGGCCGCGATGGGCAGCGCCTTGGCGAGCGGCTCGGACACCGCGGCCACCAGGTCCTTGCCCAGCAGTTCGCCATCCAGCAGGTCGCCGTTGATGCCGCCGAGCAACGTTTGCTTGAGCTTGTCGGGCGTGTAGCCCACGCCCTTCACGTCCACGTTGCCGTTGAACTTGCCCGTCACGGCCTTCTGCGGCGTGAATTGCGTCAGCGCCTGCTCCACCGCGACGCCCTCCACCTTCACCTTCGCCTCGAAGGGGCGCTGCTCCGGCAGGGGGCCCAGGCGCATCGTGGTGCCGTCCGCGACGATGCGTCCGCCGTAGACGCCCGTGGAGAACTTCTCCACCGTGATGAGGTCGTCGGTCATCTTCACCACGCCCGTCACCTGGGTCATGGTCATTTCCATGTAGCGCAGCGTGCCCACCGCGAAGCGGATGTCGCCCCGGTAGCCGTTGAAGCGCGTCGGGTCATCCGACAGCGGCTCCTCCGGCGGCGGACCGCCGCGCGCCTGGACTTCCTCCTCGCTCATCATCAGCGCGTCCGCGTCCAGCTTCTGGCTCTTGAGGTCCGCGGAGAACATCGTCGTCTGCTTCTTCCCCGCGCCCGCGAGCGCGAAGGACGCGCTGCCCGTCATCGTGTCCTCGAGCACGTTCGCGGTGAGCTTGGGGATGTCCACCTTCATGCCGGAGCCCTTGCCGGGCGCGTAGGTGCCCGCGGCGCTCAAGTCCATTCGCTGGCCCGGGGCCTTGTCCACCAGCAGGCCGGGCCGCAGGTCGATGCCGCCCAGGTCCGCCTTTGCGTCGAAGCGCAGGGCGCCGCCCGTGGCCGCCGCGCCGGAGACCCGCGCGGAGAGCTTCATCGCGCCGCCCGCGTCCTTGGTGAGCTGGGCCGGCACGCGCAGCCGCACGGGCGTCAGGTCCACATTGACGTCGATGGCCTGGGCGTCCTGCGTGCCGCTGCCGCGCACGTCCAGGCCGATGGGACCGGCAATCATCCCGTTGAGCTGCTTGCGCAGCGGCGGGTAGTACTCAGCGAGCGCGGCCGGGTCCAGGTTGCGGCCCGTCAGCTCGAAGCCCTCCACCGCGGGCTTGTCCGTGAGCAGGCCCTTCACGCTGCCCTTGCCGGTGATGCTCGCGGGGCCCAGGTCCACCTTCAGCTTGTTGAGCGCCAGGTCACCCGTGGTGATGTCGCCCGCGACGTCGGTGTCCATGACGACGTCCAGCGCCTTGCCGCCCTCGGAGCCAGTGAAGCTCAGGCCCAGGGCCTTGATGATGCCCACCAGCTTCGTGGGACCCTGGCCGCCGGGAACGGCGCCGCCCAGGTCCGCCTGCCAGTCCGCATCCAGCGTGCCCGCCCGCAGGCCGATGTCCGGCGGCAGGAAGGGGCCCAGCGGGGCGAGGTCGATTTTCTGAGCCTTCAGCGTCACGCGCTCGGGCGTGGGGACCAGCGTGGCCGGCAGCGGCGCGGCGTGGAGGGACACCTGGAGGTTCTGGGTGTCCGCGAGCACGGCGGCGGCCAGGTTCACCACCAGCGGCTTGCCCACGCGGAGGTCCTTCACCTCGATGTCCAGGTCCTTCACGCCCAGCTCGCGGGCCTGTTCTCCGGCGCCGCGGTCCACGAAGCGGATGGCGCCGTCGGTGAGGGCCGCGCGCTCCACGTGGACGCCGGAGAGGTCCATGGGCTGAGACTCTTCGGCGGGGGCCTCCTCTTCCTTGGGCTGCTGTTCTTCCAGCCGCTGGAGCAGGCGCTGCACGTTGGTGGTGCCGTCGGCGAAGCGGACCAGGTTGACGGTGAGGCCGGAGACCTCGGCGTTCTTCACCTGGATGTCCTTGCCGCTGGAGGACAGGAGCGGACCCGCGGCGACGCGGACGTCAATCAGGGCCAGCTGGGCCAGCGGCAGGTCTTCCCCTTCGGCGGGGCCGACGGTGACGTTCTCCACCTGGGCGCCAATGGTGGGGAAGAGCTTGGTGGAGATGTCCCCGATTTCGATGGGACGTCCCAGGAGCTGGGAATAGGTGGCCGCCTGGTCGCGAGCCGTCTTCAGCAGGATGGCGTCCAGTCGCCAGAGCGCCACGGCCACGATGATGACGAGGAGCGCGAAGACTCCTCCAAGGACATAGGGCCAACGGCGCTTCTTCTTCACCACGGTGTCGGACATCGCTTGAAACCTCCTCCAGCGAGCGGGCCGCAGGCGCCGGCCTGTGCGGTACCCGACGGGCAGGCAGACGCTTAGCCCAGCCCAGGCTCGTCCGCACGCGTCAGACGCGCCAGCCCGCAGCGGGACAGCAGCATGACAGTTCTGCCCAAGACGACGCTGGAGGCGGGGAGAAATGCACGGAGGCGTACAAATCGAAGGACGGACGGCCGCTCTGGGAGCACGAAAAAAGGGGGCACCAGCCGGCTCCTGGTGCCCCCTGCCACTCGACAGTTCTCCGATGTGGGCATCCGGCGCCAGGAAGGGAAGGGGGCCAACGCCATCCCGGTTGGCCCCTGGGGCCGGCTGCGCCGAGGGCGGGCAGGCGCCTACCGCTCAGAGCCCGCCGTTGCCGCTCATGTCACACATGCCCGCCGGCCGGATGCGCAGCGCGCGCAGCTCGCGGCCGTAGTCGGTGTTGTCGCTGGCGACGAAGTAGAGGTCCCACCCCGAGCGCACGAAGTTGTTCGGGTCCGAGTGCATGGCCCCCGGCGCGATGCCCTGCACCTCGAACACCCCCAGCTCGCGGGTGTCGCTCACCCACGCCTCCCGGCCCCCGGCCTCCGTGTGGGCGCTGAAGAAGAGGTACTCCTCCACGGCCGTCAGCTCCGCGGGCTCCGAGCCCAGCGCGCCCACGGCGATGTCGGCGTGCAACTGCGTCCCCGCGCTCGTCCCGTCGCTGCTCCACAGCTCGCGGCCGTGCACCCCGTCATCCGCGACGAAGAAGAGCCGGTCCTTCACCACCGTGAGGTTCGTCGGCTGCGACGGCACCGGGCCCGGGTAGATGTCCTTCACCCGCATCGTGCCGGACGTCGTGCCGTCGCTGCGCCACAGCTCGAAGTCCACCCCCCCGGCTCCAGTCGCCGCGCTCAGGAAGAGCTTGTTCTTGTAAGCGACCATCCCCAGCGGCGCGCCGATGAACGTGTACACGTAGCGCGCCCAGCTCGATGTGCCGTTGGTGACGTAGAGCCGCGTCTGCGGCGCATCGAAGTTCCAGGTGAAGAACAGCTTGTCCCCCACCGGCGTCAGGTCGCCCAGCATGTTCTCCTCCGTCCCGTCCACCAGCCGCACGAAGCTGGCGCCATCGGTCCGGTACAACTGCACCCGGCTCGACTGGCGGTCGGTCGGTGAGAAGATGCTCACCTTGACGTAGAGGGCGTTCGTCCCCGCCACCAGCTCGAAGTGGCTGGAGACCAGGTCTCCCTCCGTGCTGAAGTCACGCAAGAGGAAGGTTCCCTCCTCCGTGCCGTCGCTGCGCCACAGCTCGCGGCCATGCACGCCATCGTTTGCCGTGAAGTACAGCACGCCGTCGTAGAAGGTCAGGTGCTCCGGGTCCGAGCCCAGCCCTCCCGGCGAGATGTCCTTCACCAGCACCGTGCCCGCGGTGGTGCCATCCGTCTTCCAGAGTTCGCGGCCATGCACGCCGTTCTTCGCCGCGAAGTACGTCGTCGTCCCGCCCTGGACGAAGGGGCCCGCGTCCGAGCCCGGGCCTTCGGAGTACACGTCCCGGAGCGGATGCGTCCCCGAAGCCACACCCGAGCTTATCCAGGGCTCACGGCCCCACACGCCATCCGTGGCGGAGAAGAGGAGGACCTCGTTGCCGTGGGTGAGGTCCCGCGGATGGGAGTGCCCCGCGCCCGGGATGATGTCCCGCACGAGCCGGGCCGTCGTGTCGCACAGGTCCCATCCGGAAGCCGCACCCAGGCGCGCGGTGTCTTCACGGCTGGTGGCGGCTGCCACCTCCCCGTGCTCCTGGCGAACCGGGGAGGGTGCTTCGACGCCGCATCCGAGGGTGGCGATGCCTGAAACGGCGGACAACAGCAAAGGAAGGCTTTGTGCGCGAAGACGCATACTCACTCCTTGTTGCGGTGGCTGGCTGCGGTGGGGTGCCGCGGTCGCGCAATCTGGCTGGGATGTGACGAAACCCAAGCCGTCCGCGAGTCGGTCCAGGGCTGTCATTGCGTGACAGTCGCCCTCCGCGGGCGCCTCGGCGTACGAGACCGGGGACCTTCAGCCGACAACCCGGCCGAGAGCTGTTCGACGAAGAAGCATCCAGAGCGCGCTTCCCGCTTTCCGAACCGCCGTCCCATTACGAGACTCGACGCGCCATGCGCATTCGCTCCGCATTCGTCCTGTTGGCCTGTGTCTCCGCTTGCGCTTCGCGCTCGGGGGCCGGGCCGGAGTCTTCCTCGGCCATGCCCACCGCTTCCGTCTCCGCCGCGGATGCCGACTACGTCGTCCTCGCGCGCGAGTACCTGGATTGGTATGCGGCGGCGCATCCGACCCGGGCCACGCGGCTCGGCTATCACATGCATGACGCCCACCTGCCGGACGTCTCTTCGGGCGCGCTGAAGCGCAAGGCGGAGGCGCTGCGCGGCTGGCTGACGCGCCTGGAGCAGGTGGTGGCGCGCGGTGGCCTGTCGGGAGACGCGGCCGTGGACGTGCGCGTGCTGGAGAACGCGATGCGCGCCGACCTGCTGGAGCTGGAGGAGGTGCGCCCCTGGGAGCGCGACCCGGGCTTCTACGTGGGCATCATCTCCAGCGGGTTGGACGGCCTGTCGTCACGCGAGTTCGCCCCCGTGGCCGAGCGCATGCGCGCCATGCGCTCCCGGATGGCGCGCATCCCTGGCGTGCTCGACGCGGCGCAGTTCAACCTGAGCGGCGTGCCGAAGCTGTGGGCGGAGTACGCGCTGCGCGACGCGCGCGGCACCGTGGCGTACCTGCGCACGGACCTGCCCCGGGCCCTGACGGCGCAGGGGTATGCCCAGGTTCCGCTGAGCGAGCGCGCCGCCTTCTCCGCCGCGCGCGAGGAGGCCGCGCGGCAGATGGAGGCCTTCGCGGTGTGGCTGGAGCGCGAGCTGCTGCCCAAGGCGGACGGCGACTTCCGCCTGGGGCGCGAGCGCTTCGAGAAGAAGCTGGCGCTGGAGGAGCACGTCACGCTGGACGCGGACGCGCTGCGCGACATCAACGAGCGCGCCATCCGCGACTACAAGGCCTGGGTGGCGCGCGAGGCCGCCCGGCTGGACGCCACCAAGACGCCCGAGCAGGTGATGGCGGAGCTGGTGAAGGACCACCCGAAGGCGGAGGAGCTGGTGGCGTCGGCGAAGGCGCAGTTGGTGGAGTTGCAGCGCTTCGTGCGCGAGCGGAACATCCTCACGCTGCCGTCGGACCGGCTGCCCGTGGTGCGGGAGACGCCGCCCTACGCGCGGCTGGGCTTCGCGTCCATGGACACCCCCGGCCCCTTCGAGACGAAGGCCACCGAGGCCTTCTACAACATCACCAACGTGGAGCCCGGCTGGACGCCCGAGCAGAAGGCCCAGCACCTGACGTACTTCAACCGCGCGGGCCTGCTGGGCATCACCGTCCACGAGGCCATGCCCGGCCACTTCGTGCAGTTGCTCTACGGCGCGCGGATTCCCACGGACGTGCGCAAGGTCTTCACCCCCGCGTCACTGGTGGAGGGCTGGGCGCACTACTCCGAGCAGATGATGGTGGATGAAGGCCTGGGCAATGGTGACCCGGCCGTGCGGCTGGGACAGCTCCGCCGCGCGCTCCAGCGGCACGCGCGCTGGTACGCGGCGCTGGCGCTGCACGTGTACGGAGAGCCCGTGGAGGCGGTGGCGAAGCGGTACGCGGAGATTGCGTACTTCGAGCCCTTCCCCGCCCTGCGCGAGGTGGAGCGCGGCACGCTCGACCCCACGTACCTGTATTACGCCGTGGGGCGCATGCAGATCTTCAAGCTGCGCGACGATTACCGCCGCCACCTGGAGTCGCGCGGGAAGACGCTGGTGCTGAAGGACTTTCACGACCGGCTCCTCCAGCTCGGGCTGCCGGTGTCGCTCGCGCGGGAGGTGTTCCTGCCGGGCGACACGGCGCCGTCGCTGGAGTGAGCCGCGGACTACAGCTCGATGACCCGGGGCGTCTCCTCCTGCCCCGCCTGCGAGCGGGAGGCGAGCCCCTGGAGGTTGAAGCCGTTGGGCGCGTGCACGGCGCCCGCGGTGTTCGGGTCCAGGTAGAGGCTCACCGGAGCGGCGAGCCCGTCGTACGTCACCTCGAAGACCTCCAGCTCGGTGGGCGCGCCGGTGCCGCAGCAGGGGCCCACGCGGCGCCAGGCGATGCGCTGGCCCTGGGGGCCTCGCAGCAGCTCCAGGAAGGCCATCATCCCCCGGTCACCCCAGCCGACGCGGACCGGGTCCTGAGGGTGGAAGCCGTACTCCACCCCCTCGACTCGCGGCGCCGTGGCGCGGGGCTCTGGCACCGCGGACTTGTTGGTTGATGCACACGCAGCCAGGAAGAGCATCCCGGCACAAGCGGCTCGAATCAGCGACATTCCGACCCTCCCCACCACCACCGTCCCGCGGGGAAGATGTGGCTGGGTGGCGCTCCGTGCATCCCGGTAGCGGGGCCGGCCGTTCACCGGCGGACGTTGACCGCGCCCGGCGTCACTTCTTCTTCGGCGCCGTCCCCGACATGTCGCGGATGAAGACGCGGTCGATGCCGTGGATGCGCAGGGCCACCAGCTCGTCCGGAGTGACGTTGGGGTAGCCCGCCTCGCGCATCTGCTTCACGAAGTCGGGTGTGACGCCGTGGATGCGGAAGGCCAGAATCTGGTCCTGGGTGAGGTCCTTGAAGCCCAGCTCGCGCATCTGCTTCACGAAGTCGGGCGTGACGCGGTGGATGCGGAAGGCGATGACGTCATCCGCGTCCGTGCCCTGGAAGCCCAGCTCGCGCATCTGCTTCACGAAGTCAGGCGTGACGCCGTGGATGCTCATGGCCGTCAGTTGATTCCAGGGCAGCTTCGCGAAGCCGACGCCGGAGAACTCCTTCACGCGCTGGAGCGTGACGCGGTGGATGCGGCCCTCGACCAGTTCCTTGAATGACAGCCCGGCGTAGCCCGCGTCGGACAGGCCGCGCACGTACTCGGGCGTCACGTCGAAGATGCCCGCCTGGATGAGCTCCTCCATGCTGAGCTGCTTGTAGCCCAGCGCGGCCAGGGCCTGGATTCGTGCGGTCGTGACGTTGGTCGCCGCGAGCTGGAACTGCGCCTCGGGCGTGATGTCCGAGTAGCCCAGCGTGGCCATCTTCTTGAGGAAGTCGCTGCTGGCATCGAAGCGGAAGTGGCCCGCGCCCTGGCCGTCCTGGAACTGGCCTTCGAAGCGGAAGGTGCCGGCCTCGCGCGGCAGGGTGAAGGTGGTGGCTCCGTCCGTGGTGGACAGTCCCTGGAAGGACGCCAGGGGTTCCGTGAAGCCCGTGTTGCGGTGCGGGCCCTGGCGGAGCTGGAGGTTCAGGGTGGATGGGGTGCTGCTATTGGGCGAGGCCGACCAGGTGCCGCGAGGCTCGAAGGTGGAAGAGGCCGCGACGGCGGAGGTGGCCATCAACAACAGGGCCACGAGGGACAGGCGTGACGACATGAGACGCATGGTGGGCTCCTTCGGGTAGACGCCTCCCGTGCGGCGCGCGTCGGATGGGACGTGCGCCGAGCGGGGGGGAAGCGAGATGGGTTGGGTGATGGGGCGCGGGACGAACGGCTTACTTCGAGCCGGTGCCGCGCATCTTCCGGATGAAGTCCGCGTCCACGCCGCCGGTGCGCAGCCGCACCAGTTCGTCGACGGAGAGGTCCTTCAGGCCTGCGTCGTGGAGCTCACCCAGGAAGTGGGCGTCCACGCCGGTGGCGCGCAGCCGCTGGAGCTCCTTCGTATCCATCGTCTGCACGCCCGCCTTGCGAATGCCGGCGAGCCAGCCCGGGTCTACGCCCACGGCGCGAAGCTGCATCAGCTCCCGGGCCTTCAGCTTCGACAGGCCGTGCTTGTTCATCTCCCGGATGTACTCGGGGTTCACGCCCACGGCGCGCAGGTGGGCGAGCTCCTCCAGCGACATGCCGGCGTAGCCAGCGTCCTTGATGCCACGGACGAAGTCCTCGTCCACGCCCACGGCGCGCGCGTGGGACAGGGCCTTCGGGTCATCGACGTTGAAGCCCGCGGACTTGAGGGACTGGATGTACTCGGGCGTGACGCCCAGGTGCCGCAGGCGCGTCAGTTCCTTCGCTTCCAGCTTCCGGCCGAAGCGCGTGTTCATGTCCTGGACGTAGTCGGGGGTGATGCCGGCGTGGCTCATCCTCACGAGGTTGGAGACGGTCGGCGTGTAGCCCAGGGCCGTCAGTTGCTGCACGCGCTCCGGGGTGACGCCCGCGTTCTTGAGCGCGATGAGCTGCGCCACGGAGAGCTGCTGCCCCGCGCCGACTCGCGTCTGCTGGTCCAACTCACGCTGGGCACGCGAACCCAGGCTCCGCGCGGGAGGCGCAGGTGGCGGGGTGGGGCCCGGGGCTGACTGGACCGCCACGGCCGCGACACTGGCCGGAGGAGCGGGAGGCGCCGGGGGCGCGGGCGGTGCCGCGGGTGTGGGCGCGGGCGGCATCGGCGGGGCGAGCGAGAGCGCCGGGATGGGCGGAGGCTGGATGAGGACGGGCTCGTCGCCCGGCTGCGGCGCGGTGTCCGTCTGTCCCAGCAGGAGCGACGTCAGCGGCGCGGCCACGGCCAGGCTGCTGACCAGGGTGAGCACGGAGGCGCCCGCCGCCCAGCGCGAGGCGCAGCGCGACGTGGGCAGGGTGATGAGCCGCCGCACGCGCTCCGGCAACGAGCCGCCCAGCGCGGACATGGCGGGGCTCGGCGCTCCCGGCAGCACGCGGAGCGTCTCGAGCGCCGTCAGCGCCCGGGCGTAGGAGACGGAGTTGCCGCTGGCGGCCACCGCGACGTCGTCACAGCAGTGCTCCCGCTCGACGCGGATGACGTGGGAAATCCAGCGGACCGCCGGGTGGAAGAAGAGCAGCGTCTCCACCAGCACCTGCGCCAGGTTCACCGCGAAGTCATGACGGCGGATGTGGGCCAGCTCATGGGCTAGCACCATCTCCAACTGCCGAGCAGGAAGGCCCGCCAGGGTGGATACGGGCAGGAGCACCACGGGCGACAGCCAGCCCACCGCGGCGGGCACGTCCACGTCGGAGGACTGGAGCAGCCGCACCGCGCGGCGCAGGCCCAGGCGCCGCGACAGGGCGTCCAGCCGCTCCTGCCACGCCTCGGGCGCGGGCAGGGCCCGGTCCGCCAGCCGGCGCAGCTTCATCCACTCCGCCGCCATCCGCCCCGAGCACAGGCCCACGCCCGCCACCCACGCCAACACCAGCCAGTGCAGGTGCGCTTCCACCTGGGACAGCGCGCGTTGCAGCAGCAGGCCGGCCATGACCAGGAAAGAGCCCAGGCCCGTCAGCAGCGTGCTCTCGAAGCCGCTCGCGGCGCCGTCCTCGGCCATGTCCGCGTCAATCCATGCGGGCGACGCCGCGACGGGCGCCACTCGCCAGGCGGGCCGCGCCGCCTGCGTCACTGTCTCCTCCAGGCGCAGCGCTCCCAGCGCAGAGGGCAGGGATTGCGCGCGCGGCACGGAGGTGTCCACCGCCACTCGCGCGGGCGCGCCGTGGAAGTGCTTCCACCCGGAGGCCACCGGCAACGCGAGCGCGAGCACCAGCGCTCCACAGGCCAGCGCGTAACGCGCATGCGCCGCCCGCCGCCCCACCGTGATGAGCGCCACCGCCAGCGTCAGCGCCACCAGCGTGCCCTGCCAGAGCGAGTGCAGCAGCGCCCACCCCAGGGACTCCATCAGCAGCCGGCTCATTCCTCGCCTCCTTCCAGGGTGTCGAGCAGCCGGCGCAGCTCCGCCAGCTCCTCGGGACGCGTCTTCTTCGACGACAAGGCCTGCATCGCCAGCCGCGCCGGAGAGCCACCGAAGGCGCGGTCCACCAGGTCCGTCACCAGCTGCCGCTGGGTGCGCTGCTCCGTGGCCCGGGGCCGGTACACGTGCGCGCGCTGGGACTCGTCACGCTCCACCAACCCCTTCTCCGTCATGATTTGCATCAGCTTCAACACCGTCGTGTACCCGGTGCCCTCCGGCTCATCTCGGGTGAGGGCTTCGTGCACCTCGCGCACCGTGCTGTCGCCACGCGCCCAGAGCACCCGCAGGATGGCCAACTCCCCATCCGTGGGACGCGGCAGCTTCGTCTCACTCATGACGCTTCCTTCCATGACTCGATTGCCTGGACGCATATTACGAACGGATTCGTAGATGTCAACGAAGCCCTTCGTAGTTGCGGTCCGTCAAAAGCCCCCTGCCTCTGGGTGAGGGAGGGGGCTTGGGGATTCAGGCGGGTGCCTGGCCGTCAGCTCTCCTGTCGCGTCGCGGGCTCCGGCGGCGTCTGGGCGGAGGCCTGGTTCTCCCAGAAGCGGCGGGGGTGGCCGTCACCGCGGGTGCCGCCGGAGAGCCGGTCCACCCAGGGATACCGCTGGGCCTCCTCGGCCGTGTAGCCCAGGTTGAAGACGGTGGGGCTCTTGGGCTTGTCACCCGACTTCTCGTAGAAGGTCCCGAAGAGGCGGTCCCAGAAGTAGTTGGTGATGCCGTAGTTGCCCTGCTCGTTGTGGAAGTGGTGCGACAGGTGCAGCCGCTTGATGTCCTTCAGGAACTGGGACTTGGGCGTGTAGTTCAGGTGCTGGATGCAGTGGCAGAACTCATAGAAGCACGTAATCACCATGGCCCAGCCCAGCGCGGCGGCGGCGCCCGCCTTGCCGCCAATGAGATAGCCAATGGGGGCAATCACGCCGCCCACGGTGGGGAGCACGTTGGCCAACGCGCCGAAGAGCACGCGCAGGTCGTTCGGGTCCTGGTGGTGGTCGAAGTGGATGCGCTTCCACGTCGCCGCGGTGAGCGGTGACTTGTAGAGGAAGCGGCTGTGCAGGATGTGCTTGTGCACCAGGTACCAGCCGAAGGGGAACGCCACGCTCGCGGCGAGCATCGCCAGCAGCATGCGCAGCGGGTTCTCGAACCACTTCACGGCCAGGACCAGGCTGATGATGCCCACGGTGATGTAGGCCACCACCGCGTAGTAGGTGAAGAACGAGTAGATGAGGTCGCCCAGCGTCATCCGGTCCAGGTTGTGCTTGCGGTTCTTCAGGAACGAAAAGGGTGCGCTGACTGCCACGGTATCCTCGCAGGGAGCCGCTGCCCCCCATGGAGGCAGACGAAGCAGGAGTGTGTGCGCGCCGTACCCGCCGGCCACGGGGCTTACGGCGGTGCTGTCAGTACCAGGGGCCCTTCAAATTGCCGCATCCTGAAGGGCGCCCCATAGCGTTTTCCTGGAGCAGGTGAGAAGCAACCCTGCTGAATGAACAGGCGGTGTGTTGCCTGCCTGCCCAGAAGCCGGCCCAGGCACGGGCTTCCTTCGCGTCCGATAGCAGCCCACTTTCCTGGAGGCCAGGATGACTTTCCGGGAGGCGCGGATGGCGGAGCACGAAGGACAGCAGACACCCAGGACGAAGGTCCGCAGGCGCAGGACACCGACTCCCAAGGCCGTGCGCACTAATGAACGGAATGCCGGGTCCGACCGAGGCAGCATCGCCCTGCGCCGCACGGCGTCCGAGTACCGGGCCACGGCGGAGGAGCAGGCGGCGCGCGTGCGTGAGGAAATCGAGGCGGCGCTGGTCCAGGCCCGCAGCACCCGCGAGGCCATTGAGCAGCGCATCGCGGATCAACTGCACGCGCCGCCGGTGAGCCACACGCCCCCGCCGCGGCGCAAGCGCGCCACCCGGGCGTCCCGGAAGAAGTAGCGCGTCGTTCAGGGGGCGACGCGCGTGGGGTTCGGCGCGGCCACGGGGGCGATGTCGTCGGACCCCGCGCTGGAGGAGGGCTCTCCCAGTTGCTTCAGCTTGCGCGCCAGGTCCGCGGCCTGCGCGCCCTTGGCACCCAGCTCGTTGCCCTGCACTCCGATGAAGGAGACCCGGGCCCGCTCCAGCAGCGCCACCTGTGCGTGGAGCTGGGCCAGCAGCCGCTCCTTGCGGCGGGCCAGCACGTCCAGGTGGTTGAGCTCCTCACCCAGCGAGGACGCGGCCAGCTCCAACTGCCGGCGGGCCACCGCGTCCTGCGTGGCGGCGGCGCGCGCTCGCAGCTCGCGCACCTGGGCGTCCACGTCGTTGGCCACCACGGAGCCGAGCTGCGCCTCCAGCCCGAAGTGGACCTCCGCCAGAGAGAAGCTGTCGCCCGTCATCTTCTCCAGCACGCCCAGCAGCTCCGTGCGCCCGGTGCTGGGAGGCATCTTCGTCACCACGTCCTTGCACTGGCGGTAGAGGGCCAGGGCCCGCGTGGCCAGGGTGTGCGAGTCGCCCTTGAGCGCGTCCTGCAACTGGCGGCCCCTCGCCTCCACCGCGTCCAGCTCCACGCGGAGGTTGGCCGGCAGCGTGCCGATGCTCCAGAAGAGGCCCACGACGAGGAAGCCCACCAGCGCCGACAGCAGGCCGTCGCTCCCCAGGAAGCGCGCCTCCAGCACCTGTTGGACGTAGAGGCCCAGCGGGACGAGCACGCCCGCGGCGGCGGCGCTGGTGGCCACCGCGGAGGGTTGTCCTGGCTGCTCCCGTCCATGGCCCAGCCAGGCGACCAGCGCCGCGGCGAGCGCGCCCGCGAGGCTCACAGGCAACGGCTCCGGGGCCCGGAAGAAGTAGGGCAGGGCCGGCAGCACCGTCAGCGCCAGGCGCAGCGCCAGGGGGTGGACCCCGGTGGGCTTCACGCACGCCTGCGCCGCGGCCACGATGGCGAGGTACTCCGGTGTCAGGTGCAGGTCCGGGACGGCCCCCGCGACCAGGCCCATGCAGGCGGCACCTCCCAACGCGCGAAGCGTGCGGGTCTCGAACTCCTCGCGGTGGAAGTACTGCACGGAGAGGGCCATGGGTTCACCGTCCTGCTGCTAGTACGTATTGTTCTGGCCGAAGTTCTTGATGGACTTCTTGAGGAGGTTGCGCGACTCGGCCTGCGCCTCCTCCGCGCTGGACGCGCCCGCCAAGGCTGCCTGGGAGCGGTTCACGTCCGCAAGCTCCCCGGACAGCGCGTCCGCGGAGGAGCCGAAAATGGTCCGGGCGTTGTCCAGCAGGCTACGGGCCTTCGCCTTGTTGCCGCGCTTCATCTCCTCCGCGGCGGCTACCATGTGCTGGGTGCCCAACGCCCGGGTCGCGTGGACGCGCACCTCCTTGTCCAGGTGCTCGCGCACGAGCTCCAGGTTGCTCGTCACCTCCGCGGTGAGCTGCAGCGCTGTCTCCGCCGGCAGGTCACGCGCCACGTCGACGTAGTGCACCCGGGCGTTCACCAGTGCGAGCGCGCCGGCGGTCCGCGGGGTGTTCAGCGTCAGCTTCGCCATGATGCGCACCGTCTGGGCGCTGGCCATGTCGTACAGCGGCACCTTCAGCACGTTGCCCTCGCGGAAGGACGCCATGCCCATGACCTCCACGTGCCGCACCTCGGGCGGGACGTCCAGCCGCAGCTCCACCATTCGCGCCACGGTGCTGGTCGCCTGGTCCAACTCGCGGGAGAAGACCTCCGCCAGCCGCGCCGAGTCGTCGATGAAGCCGGAAAAGCCGCCCCCCTGCTCGGCCATGCCGCGCATCAGCGTCTCCTGGTAGTCCCGGCCCACGCCCAGCGCGCTGACGGTGATGCCGTCGCGGCGCAGCCGGTGGACCTGGTCCAGCAGGCCCGCTTCGGACAGGAGGCCCGTGGTGGGCTGGCCGTCGCTCAGCAGGATGGCGCGGCTGACGCGGTACTCGCGCATGTGGGGCCGCAGGGCGTTGGCCGCGGCGTCGAGCGCGCCGCTGATGTTGGTGCTGCCGTCATCCTGTAGCCCGGAGATGAGGGTCAGCAGCTCCGCGCGCGCTTCTTCCGTCATCCGCTGACTGGGCTGCACCCGCACGTCGGTGCCGTAGTCGATGAAGGCGAGGCGGTCCTCGGGCGTCAGGCGCTGCACCAGCTCCGTGGCGGCGCGCCGGGCGTCGGCCAGCTTCTGGCCGTTCATGGAGCCGGAGCGGTCCAGCACCAGCGCCAGGCTGACGGGCACCCGCTGGCCGGTCTCCGCCGGGCGCGCCTTCAGCTCCAGCCACGCGAAGGCCTCGCTGGGCCCCGTCTGCACGTACGCGCCGGACAGCTTGCCCGCCATGTTCAGGGCGCCGTCCTCCGGCTTGGACGTCACCAGCGTCAGCGTCCGCGTGGCGGGCGGGTCCTCCGGGCGCCGCACCGTGTGGCTGGTGTCCGTGACGGCGGGAGGCGGCGGTCCGGGCGGCGTGCCCAGCAGGAGCGCGCCCACGGCGAGCACTCCCGTCGCGGCGACCAGCAGCAGTGAGCGGTTCATTCAGGGCCTCGAGGTTGGAGGGATGCGGCACACTCGCCTGGAGTCACCCGAGGCCGCATCGGTCACCAGGAGGAGGGTCCACCCGTTGCCCGATACGACCTCCGCTCACGGGCTCAGGCGTCGTGCGCCGGCAGTCGCTGCCGGACGAGCTCCTCCACCACGCCGCGGACACGGGCTTCGTCGAAGGGCTTCTCCAGCATCAGGTTGGGGATGCTGGCCAGGAAGTCCCGCGCGCCCGAGGTGAACGCGCCACCGGAGACGAACACGAAGCGGTGCTCCAGCCCCGCGTACTGGCGCCGCACGGCCTCGTACACGTCGCGCCCCGTCAGGTCCGGCATCATCACGTCGCACAGCACCGCGTCTGGTTTCAGCCCGCGCTCCAGCAGCTCCAGCGCCTGGCGCCCGCTGCACGCCACGTCCACCTGGTGTTCGCGGAGGATGCGCTGCAACACCCGGCCCACCGCGGGCTCGTCATCCACCACCAGCACCCGGCCGCGCGGCGCGCGCGGTGCTTGTCGCGAATCAGGCTCCGAGGGCTTCGCGCGCTCCACCGTCTCCGGCGTGGGCAGCACCACCCGGAAGAGGGTGCCTCGCTCCGGCTCGCTGTCCACGGTGATGTCGCCGCCCAGCCCGCTGATGATGCTGTGGCAGATGGACAGGCCCAGCCCCGTGCCCACGCCCACCGGCTTGGTGGTGAAGAAGGGGTCGAAGATGCGGTCGATGACCTCACGCGCGATGCCCACGCCCGTGTCCGCCACCTCCACCACCACGCGCCCGGCGCCGTCCACCCGCGTGGCCAGCCGGATTTCGTGCCGGTGCGCGGCGCCCTCCGGAATGGCCTGCGCCGCGTTCACCACGAGGTTGAGGAACACCTGGCTGAGCTTGCCCTCGTTGGCCATGACGGGCGGGATGTCGCCGTAGTCGCGCCGAAGCTGCGCGCGGTGGCGGATTTCGTTGGCCGCCATCATCGCCACCGACTCCAGCACCGCGTGCACGTCCAGCGGCGACACGCGCTCCTCGTCCGGCCGGGAGAACGTCTTGAGCTGGCGGACAATCTGCCGCACGCGCTCGGCGCCTTCACAGGCCTCTTGCAGCACCTCCTGCCATTCACCCAGGTCCGGCTCGCCCTTGAGCCGCGCCTGGAGCGCCGCCGCGCCGTCCCCGGGCGGCAGGCTGCGGCTGAACTCGTCGGACAGGAAGCCCAGGTTGGACAGCACGAAGGCCAGCGGGTTGTTGATTTCGTGCGCGATGCCCGCGGCCAGTGTGCCCACCGACGCCAGCCGGTCCGCCAGCGTCAGCCGCGCCTGGAGCTGGCGCTGCTCAGTCACGTCGCGGGCAATGGAGACCACCGCGGGCTGGCCGTCGAAGCGCAGCGGCAACGACACCACCTCCGCCACGCGGGTGCGCCCGTCCCTGCGCACCAGCCGCCGCTCGCCGGTGAGCGCGCCGGCCCGCACCGCGTCCGGGCTGCGCATGTCCCGTACGAACTCCGTGAGGGGGCGGCCCACCAACTGGTCCGCGCGCTCGAAGCCCAGCGTGGCCACCAGCGCCGCGTTGGCGTAGACAATCTGGTTGTCCCGTTCGATGGCCGCCGCGTCCGGCACGCCCTCCAGCAGCGCGCGGAAGCTCGCCTCCGACAACCGCAGGGCTTCTTCCGCCTGCCGGCGCTCGGTGATGTCGCGCGCCAGGCCCTCCACCGCCACCATGCGTCCGGAGGCGTCCGTCACCGGTGCCACCACGTGCTCCAGCCACAGCGTCCGCCCGTCGGGGTGGAGGAAGCGCACCACCACCGGCGCGCCCTGGAAGGGCTCCGGCGCTTCCAGCAACTGCTCCATCAGCGCGCGGTCCTCCTCGTGCACGCGCCGGTACCACAGCTCCGCGTCCGCGTAGTGCGCCACCGGCCCGTAGCCCAGCTTGGTGTGGGCCACGCGGCTGACGTAGGCGAAGCCGCGCGGGGCCTCGCGCCGGTACACGTAGAGGACGTCCGACGCGTTCTCCGCGAGCTGACGGAAGCGCCGCTCGCGCTCGCGCAGCGCCCGCTCTGATTCGCGCCGCTCCAGCGCCATGGAGATGGCGCCCGCCGCCGCCGACAGCAGGTCCACCTCCAGCCGGTCCCACCGCCGCGCCTCCGCGGTGTTGTCGAAGCCCACGAACCCCGTCAGCACGCCGCGCACGCGCAGGGGCAGCACCAGCAGGGACAGGATGCTCTGCGGGTCCAGCAGCTCCCGCTCCGACGCGGGGAAGCTCTCCACCAGGCCCTCGATGACGTCGCCCCGCGACAGCGTCTCCGTCCAGCGCCGCAGCGCGGGCTCCATGGGAACGTTCTGGAGGTCCGGGTTGTCTATTTCGGGCTTCACGCCGGGCGCGCACCACTCCGCGCGCTGGCTGCTCAGGATGGCGCCGTCCTGCGCCCGGTGCAGCTCGAACACGTAGACGCGGCTGGCGCCCGACGCGTGGCCCAGCGGCGCCAGCGCGGGCCCGTAGAGGTCGCCGCCATCCTGCGTGGCCAGCAGCCGCTGCTGCATGTCCACCAGCGCGGTGAGGTAGCGCTCGCGCCGCGCCAGCGCGCCGTCCGCCGCCTTGCGCTCGGTGAAGTCGTTGAGCGTGCCCGCGGTGCCCAGGATGCCGCCGTCGTCGTCGTGCATCAGCCGGGCGAACACCTCCACCCAGCGGTAGCTCCCGTCGCGCGTGAGGTAGCGCATCTCATGGCGCACGAACTCCACTTCCCCCGCGAACAGCTTCTGGAGCGGCTCCGGGTCGCGCTCCCGGTCATCCGGATGGAGGAACTCCGAGAAGGAGCGGCCCAGGCTCTCCTCCACGCTGAAGCCGGTGATGTCCGTCCAGGCCGGGTTGAGGAAGGTCCACGTTCCCGCCAGGTCTGTCTGGAACACCACTTCCCGCAGGCTGTCGATGACGCCTCGGTAACGGTGCTCGTTGGAGGTCCAGTCAGGCGTGGAGTGCGGCTTCTGCATGATGGAACTCGAGAAAGTGGGCCGCGCGGGTGGACGCAAGGTCACCCGGATGCGCTACAAAGGGACAGAGAATCTGGATTTCCGGGCAGGCAAGCAAGGGGGCTTCGATGACCCTGGCAGGCGCGGGATGGGGACGGCGCCCCTTCTGCTGTTCTGTGGAAACACGGAGGCTGCCCTTCGTCCGGGGAAGGAGACATGCCTCCATGTTGCCTCTGCTCGCGGGAAGTCCCTCATGGCCTCTGGAAGCGCCCCGCTTTCGATGACGCATCTGGACTCCGAAGAGGCGGACGCCCTGCTGAAGGAGGGCGTCCTCCGGTTGCTGCTCGAGCAGGCGGGCGAGGCGCTCGTGTTGGTGGATGTCACCGGGCGTGTGCTCGCTTTCAACATGGAGGCCGGGCGTCAGTTCCGCATGAGCCGGCCCGAACGCGCCGAGCAGGGTTGGTTGCCCGGTTGTGTATGGACGCGTGCGGAGGATGCGTCCATGTCGGTGGAGGTGCCGCCCCTGGCGCGCGCGCTCACGGGCGAGTGGGTGGCGGAGGCCCGCTGGCGGGTGCGCCGGCCGGATGGGACGCACGTCCTGCTGCGCGCCTCCGCGGTGCCGCTGGAGCACGACGCGGGCTCGACGGCTGGAGCGCTGCTGCGCGCCTGTGAAGTGGCCTCGGCCGTGGGGCTGGACGCGGTGGGCTCGGCGCGGCTGCTGGCGGAGGCCGGTGCGCTGCTGGGCGCCGCGTTCGACGATGAGGCCGCGCCGCGGCTGCTCCGCTTGCTGGTGCCCGCGCTCGCGGACGCGGCGGTGCTGTACCTGGGCCTTCCCGGCGGGCCGCCGCGCCCGGTGACGGCGCTGCACGCCGAGCCGGAGCGCCATGGCCTGCTGGAGGAGATGCTGCGCCGCTACCCGCTGCCGCCCGAGCGCGTGCTGCCGTTGTTCGGCACCGGCCAGTCGGAGCGGTTGCGGGTGACGGAGGCCCACGTGGATGCCGCCGCGCGGGACGCGGAGCACGCGCGGCTGCTGCGGGGGCTGGGCCTGCGCTGCTACCTGGGCGTGCCGCTGGTGGCGCGCGAGCGCGTCATCGGCACGCTGGCCCTCTTCCGCGCGGATGAAGCCCGTGACTTCAGCGCGGAGGAGGTGCGGCTGGCGGAGGAGGTGGCCCGCCGCACCGCGCTCTCCGTGGACAACGCGCAGCTCCTCCAGGAGGCGCGCGAGGCGGTGCGCCTGCGCGACGAGTTCCTGGGAATCGCCAGCCACGAGCTGAAGACACCGCTGACGCCGCTGCACCTCAAGGTGCAATTGCTGCAGAGGCAGGTGGATGGGATGGCGGCCCACCACCAGCCGGTGTCCGCCGAGCGCGTGTCGGAGACACTGGAGGTGGTGCAGCGGCAGGTGCGCAAGCTGACGAGCCTGGTGGACAACCTGCTCGACGTGTCGCGAATCACCGCGGGCCGCCTGCGGCTGGAAGTGGAGGAGATGGACCTGGCCAGCGTGGCGGCGGAAATCCTCTACCGCTTCGCGCCCTCCGCCTCGCAGCTGAAGTGTGAGCTGGAGCTGCACGCGCCGGTGCCCGTCATGGGCCGGTGGGACCGGCTGCGGCTGGAGCAGGTGGTGACCAACCTGCTGTCCAACGCGCTGAAGTACGGCGCGGGCCACCCCGTGCGCGTGGTGGTGGAGGCGGAGGGGCTCACCGCCCGCCTGACGGTGCGCGACGGCGGCATCGGCATCTCCGCGGAGGATTTGCCGCGCATCTTCGAGCGCTTCGAGCGTGCGGTGAGTGACCGGCACTACGGCGGCCTGGGCCTGGGGCTCTACATCACCCGGCAGATTGTGGAGGCCTTCGGCGGCACGGTGCGCGCCACCAGCGAGCCGGGGCAGGGCTCCCTCTTCGTGCTGGAGCTGCCGCGCGGCGACATCCCCGAGGAGTGGCTGACGGCGCACGGCGCGCCGGAGCCGTCGTCGTCCTGACGCGCTAGGCCGCGCTCGCGGAGGCCGCGGGCTCGGCGTGGCGGGGCAGCCGCACGTGGAAGCTGCTGCCGCGCTGGGGTCCCGGGCTCTCCGCCCAGATGGCGCCGCCGTGGCGCTCCACGATTTCGCGGCAGATGAAGAGGCCCAGCCCCAGTCCGCCGAAGTGGCGCGCCTGGGCGTTGGACGCGCGCGCGAAGGGCCGGAACAGGTCCGCCACGTTCTCCGGAGGGATGCCGATGCCCTCGTCGCGCACGCTCAGCAGCACGTGCGTCTCCGCGGCCTCCAATGACATGCGCACCGCGCCGCCGTGGGGCGAATAGCGCACGGCGTTGCTGACCAGATTGGTGAGCACCTGCTCCAGCCGCAGCGCGTCCCAGTCGCCCTCCACCGGGTGGGCGGGGACGTCCAGCGCGAAGGTGACGCCGGACTCGGTGCGCAGCTCGAAGCGCTCCAGCACCTCGCGCAGCAGGGGGACCAGGTCCAGGTGCTTGCGCTCCAGCTCCAGCCGCCCGCCCTGGATGCGCGCGGTGTCCAGCAGGTCATCCACCAGCCGCGTCAGCCGCTCCGTCTGCCGGGCCATGGAGCGCAGCGCCTTGAGCAGCCGCTCGCGCTCCGGGAAGTCCCCGCTCTTCTCCAACCGCTGGAGGGTGAGCGCGGCGAAGCCCTTGAGCGGGGTGAGCGGCGTGCGCAGCTCGTGGCTGGCCACGCTGAGGAACTCCTCGCGCGCGCGCACCGCCTCCTTCAGCTCCGTCTGCGTGGCGCCCGTGCGGGCCGCCATCTCGTTGAAGCCGCGGGCCAGCTCGCCCAGCTCGTCGTCCTCCTCCACGTCCACGCGCTGTGACCAGTCGCCCGCGGTCAGCGCGGCGGTGGCGGAGCGCAGGTGGTCCAGGCGGCGGATGACGTCGCGGGCAACGAGCTGCGACAGCAGCAGGGCCATGAGGACACCCAGCAGCACCAGCCCCACCACCGCGGCGCTCATGCGCGTAATCGCCGCGTAGGCCACCACCAGCTCCTGCGTCACCAGCACGTTCCACTCCGTGCCTTCCACGGGGGCCTCGGCGGCGAGCATGCGGCGGTCCGCCGCGTCGAAGGCCTCCAGCACGCCGATGCCGGGACGCAGCAGCTCCAGGCTGAGCGCGTCCGGCAGGTGGGCTTCGCCCAGCAGCGGCGCGCCGGGCGCGGTGTCGCGCAGCACCTTGAGGCCGCGCCGGTCCAACACCTGCACGCGGAAGCGCCGCGACGCGGGCGTGGTGGCCTGGCTCAGGCGCTCCAGGGACAGCAGGCCCACCAGCATGCCCCGCACCTCGCCGTCCTCGCGGAAGGGCTGCGTCACCGCGACCAGGGGCTGGCCGGGCGGACGGATGAAGGGCGGGGACACCTCGGCGCCCCGAATGAAGCCCGAGGGCAGGAAGTCGCGCGGCTCCAGGTTCCACCCCTCCACGCTGGGAGACGCGGCCAGGATGTGGCCCTGGGTGTCCACCGCGAGCGCCGCGTCGAAGGCGCGCTCCTGGGCCGCCAGGTTGACCAGGTAGGGCTCCAGCCGCTCCGGCGCGGCCGCGGCGAAGGCGGCGCGGAAGCCCGGGGACTCCAGCATCAGCGCCAGGGACTCGCCCGCGTCGTCCAGGTAGCGCCGCAGGAAGTCGGCCTCACCCGCGGCGGCGCGCTGCGTGTCGTCGCGCACCTGCTGTTCAATCGCGTTCTGCGCCAGGTATGCCGCCAGCCCGCCCAGCGCCAGCAGCGGCACCAGCCCCGCGAAGGCCAGCCCGCGCAGCAGCTTCCACCCCACCGTGCGAGGCGCGCGCGGCCGCCAGTCCAGGGCCTGCGCGATACAGGCCAGGGTGAGCACCGCATACACGCTGGCGCCCAGCCATGAAGCACCCCGGCCCAGCGCGTACGCGAGCAGGGCGAAGGGCACCGCCAGCCCGCCCATGAGCAGGGCCGGCAGCCGGCGGTGGAGCCGGTGGGCAGGCAGCAGCAGGCCCACGCCGCACACGGCGAAGAGCAGGCCCACCAGGGGCCGAAGGGGCGCGAGGTGGGCGTAGACGGAGAGCGGGAAGCGCTCGGGCACCACCAGCATGGCCACGCCGAACGCCGCGCCGGTGAGCGCCGCGAAGGTGCGCAGCACGGGCCGCTGGCGCATGGCGGGCCAGGCCTCCAGCACCACGCCGCCGAAGAGCACCGGGTAGAGGATGATGCCCGTGAAGCTGCCCGGCAGGACGTTGAGCACCCACCAGTACAGCGCCATGGCCGCGCCCAGCAGCAGGCGCCCCGTGACGTCCAGCCAGCGCGGCGCGCGCGGGTACAGCAGCGCGCCCATCAGCATGATGCTTCCCGTCAGGTACGTGAGGCCCAGCATGCGCACATACGGGTAGAGCGGCCGGAAGGAGGCCACCCGGAACTCGTACGGGACGTAGGTCATCAGCACGCCGAACATCAGGCCCACGACGGCGGCGGGCCAGGTGAGCGGCAGGTGGGCCGGTGGGGGCAGCGCCTGGATTTGCGGTGAAGGCGAAGAAGACATCTTTGCGGATTCACGCGCGACGGGCGCCATGGGTGCTAGTGCCCCCCGGGCTTTCGTCGAAGGCTCGACATCACGCGACCTCGAGCACCGTCCACTCACGGACCTCGCCCGCGAGCATCACTTCCACGGTATCTCCCGCCTTTCGGCCCATGAGGGCGCGGCCCACGGGGGAGGCGGGGGTGATGACGGACAGGAAGCCGTCACCGCCCGGCCCCGTCAGCTCGGTGCCGGCGCCCGCGGGCAGGACGAAGAAGGTCCGCTCGGAGAAGCCCTCCTCGTCCTCCGTGCTGACGTCCACGATGGCGCCCAGCGCCACCGGCCCCTGCCGGGGGAAACGTGGGAACTCCGCCTGACCGAACTTCGTCAGCGCCTGGAGTTCTTCCTGGACCCGGCGGGCCCGCTGGGCCTGTCCGGTGGCGAGGCTTCCGAACTCCAGGGCGGCGCGGCCGTCCTCTTTCTTCTCGGACTCCGTGGCCAGGCTGCGGGCGGCCTCGCGGGCCTCCGCCTCGGCGCGGTGGGCCAGCCGGTCGCTCTGCTGGAGCCGGTCCGCGAGCTGGCCCAGGAGTGCATGCTTGTCGAGTCGCATGGGTGGTACAGAACTGTAGCGTCCATGGCGGACACCTCCAGTTTTCGGCCAGTCGCCCCCCGCCCGCTCGGGCTTAGAGTGTGGGGCATGACACCTCAGGAACTCTCGGAGAAGGCCCGGCAGCTCGTCGCCGAAGGCGCGGTGCTGCTGGATGTGCGCACGCCACAGGAATTCCAGGAGGGGCACCCCGAGCCCGCCCGGAACATCCCCGTGCAGGAGCTGCCCCGCCGGCTGGCCGAGGTGGGCCCGGCCGGCACGCCCGTGGTGGTGTACTGCGCCGCGGGTGGCCGCAGTGCCCAGGCCGCGCAGTTGCTGCGCGCCAACGGCTTCCCGGACGTCTTCGACCTCAAGTCCGTGAAGAACTGGTAGCCAACCGGGGGCAGGTGACACGGGCGCCCGGTTGGAGCAGGGTTCGCCCTCCGGCCATGAGCCGCACGGCTGGCTTCCTCATCGTGGCGTTGTCGGGCGTGTGTTTCGGCGCGCTGGGCCTCTTTGGCCGCCTGGCCTATGCGGCGGGCACGGACGTGGCCACGCTGCTCTTCCTTCGCTTCTCCATCGCGGGGGCGGTGCTCGCCAGCGTCATGGTGCTGCGCCGCCAGCGGTGGCCGCGGGGCGGGGTGCTGGTCGTCCTGATGTTGCTGGGCGCCGCCGGGTACTTCAGCCAGTCCGGGGCCTACTTCTTCGCCCTGCAGCACGCACCCGCGGGGCTGGTGGCCCTGCTGCTGTACTCCTTCCCCGCGCTGGTGGCGCTGGTGCAGCGTGTCGTCTTCAAGGAGCACCTGGGCCGGGTGAAGTGGCTGGCGGTGGTCCTGTCGGTGGGCGGCACGGTGCTGACAGCCGACCTGTCCCAGGGCGGCGCCACGCTGCCGGGCGTGCTGCTGGGCCTGCTGTCCGCGCTGTTCTACACCGTCTATGTCGTCGCCAGCGGCCGGGTGTCCGGCCGGTCGGGGCCGCTGGCCTCCAGCACCGTCATCCTCTGCTCGGCGGGCTTCTCCTTCGGCGTGGCCATGCTGGTGCGTGGCCCAGCCTTTCCCGGCTCCGTCACGGGCTGGGCCGCGGTGGTGGGGTTGGCGCTGGTGGCCACGGTGGCCGCGGTGCTCCTCTTCTTCGTGGGCATCCAGCGCATTGGCCCGGTGAACACGTCGCTGGTGTCCAACCTGGAGCCCCTGACGGCGGTGGTGCTGGGGGCGCTCTTCCTGGATGAGCGGCTCACCCCGCGTCAGGTCCTGGGAGGCGTTCTCATCCTTGGGGCCGCGGTGATGCTGGCCCGCGCCGATGTGCCCCGCGCCTCCCCGGAGCCGCCCGCGGGAGGCGGTGCTCCGGGGGCGGTGCCCGGTTAGTCCCGGGCACGCGACTCCTTCCTCCTACCAGCGCGTCACTTCGCGCAGGAAGCGGTGCACGTCCTGGTTGAAGCGCCGCGGCTGCTCCGCGTGGGGCGCGTGGCCGGTGTTCGGGTACAGCTTGAACTCGGCGTCCGGCAGGGCGTCCACCAGCGCCTGCTGGTCCGCGACGGGGAAGAAGCCGTCCTGGTCTCCGCCAATGACGAGCACCGGCACGCGGATGTGGTTCAGCCGCGCCGCGTGGTCCTCCGCGAGCAGGCCGTCCAGCGCGTCCTGCCACACGCGCGCGGGCACCTTGCTGCTCTCCGACACCAGCGTGTTGATGTACGACGCCGGGACAGGGCGCGCGAAGGTGCTCTCCTGGAACGCGCGGATGAACTCCGGATCCACCGTGTCCTCGAACGTGTCCACGATGGACTTCAGCTCCACCGCCACCGGGTTGCCGGAGACGGTGGGCGCCGAGCCGGCCAGCACCAGTCCCTTCACGCGTCGCGGGAAGTCCAACGCCACCTGCTGCGCGATGAAGCTGCCCATGGAGTGGCCGACGAGGATGGCGCTGCGCTCGCCCACCGCTTCCAGGAAGGCGTCCACGTCCGCGGCGAAGGACAGCTGCGTGTAGCAGCACGCCGGTCGCGTCGAATCCCCGTGGCCGCGCTGGTCCAGCACGTAGACGTGGTAGTTGCGCGGGAAGGTGCGCAGGTTCAGGTCCCACGTGTGGTGGGAATCCGAAAAGCCGTGGAGGAACACCACCGCGGGGCCCAGCGGCAGCCCCTGCTCCACGTAGCGCAGCGTCACGCCGGTGCGCAGGCGGACGGAGCGCTCACGGGGCGTGCCGAACAGCTCCTGCTCGGTGGAGGCCACCTCGGCGCCCTCGGGTGCCAGCCGCAGGTCATTCGAGTCGGACTCCGGCGCGGGACCACAGGCGGCGAGAACGGGAAGAGCGAGCAGGGCGGCGAGGAGCTTTCTCATGCGTGAATGCCTCGAGGCTCTCCGGCGGGAAAGTCCGCCGGTTCATCGAGAAGTCTACGGCTACCTCTGACATTGCCTCGCTGTAGGTGACTTGCGGGGTTGGTGCGCACCCGTTTTCCCGAGCTGAGAGGCAGCGGGAACCCGCTCAAAACGCACCGTGGACGGAAGGTTCTCGCGCGGGCGGCGCGTCTGTCACGGCCGTGCAACACAGGCCCGCGTAACCTTTCGGCCGCCGCCTTCGTGGTGTCGCTGAAGGCCCGGCGTTTCACCGGGCCATTTCGGTGGAGGACGGCACATGAAGGCACCTCGAGTGGCGGTCATCGGCGGAGGACTGGGTGGCCTGTCGGCGGCGGCGTTGCTGGCACGGGGCGGTTGCGCGGTGACGCTCTTCGAGCGCTCGAAGCACCTGGGAGGCCGGGGACAGACGTCGGACGTGGAGGGCTTCCGCTTCAACCTCGGGGCCCACGCGCTGTACCAGGGGGGCGCGGGGATGCGCGTGCTTGGCGAGCTGGGCGTGAAGCCCGCGGGTGGCATGCCCGGCGCGGGCTCGTATCTGCTGAGTGGCGGACGCCTGCACACGATGCCGCGAGGGCTGGTCTCCATCCTGACCACGGACGCGCTGGGGCTGCCGGGGAAGCTGGAGCTCGCGAAGCTGCTCGCGGGGCTGGGACGCGTGGACCTGACGCCGCTGGCGAACATCACCACGCGCGACTGGGTGGAGCAGCACCTGACGAACGCGGACGCCCGCGCCTTCATCCTGGCGCTGGTGCGGGTGACGACCTACTGCGCGGACGTGGACGCGATGAGCGCCCAGTCCGCCGTCGCCCAGCTCCAGGGGAAGCCGGCCGTGCTCTACGTGGACGGCGGGTGGAGCACGCTTGTCTCCGAGTTGGAGACCCGCGCGCGCGATGCGGGCACGCGGCTGGAGCTCTCCGCGCGGGTGAGCGCGGTCCTGCTGGCGGATGCGGGCCCGCGCGTTCGTGGCGTGCGGCTCGCGGATGGGACGGAGCACGCGGCGGACGCGGTGGTGGTGGCGGGCGGGCCGGGAGACATCGCGACGCTGCTGCCCGCTGACGCGCTCCTGGCGCACGACGCGGCCCGCGCCGTGCCGGTGAAGGCGGCCACGCTGGAGCTGGGGCTGTCCCGGTTGCCCCGTCCGGACGCGCTGTTCGCGCTCGGTACGGATGGCCCCTGGTACGCGTCGGTGCACTCCGCGGTGGCGAAGCTGGCGCCGGAAGGCGGCGCGATGGTGCATGTGATGCAATACCTGGGCGGCAGGGGCCCGGAGGCGAGCGAGGCCCGCTTGGAGGAAGTGATGGATGCACTGCAACCCGGCTGGCGGACGTCCGTGGTGGCGCGCCGTTACCGGCCCTCCCTGCTGGTGTCGCATTGGCTGCCGACGGCGCAGACGGGGGGCCTGGGCGGACGCCCCTCGGTGGAGGTGCCGCACGTGCCTGGGTTGTACCGCGTGGGAGATTGGGTGGGGCCGGAGGGCTTGCTCGCGGAGGCATCCTTCGCCAGCGCGGAGTCGGTGGCGCGCGCGCTCGCCCCGGGCCAGCAGGTGGCGTCACGCCGGGCAGTGGGGCGCTGACGCATGGACCGCTCCGCGCGCGAAGGACTGGCGCAGGCCGTGCGCGAGCACGAGCGCTTCCTGTGGGGGCTCTGCTACCGCATGACGGGTGTGTCGGCGGACGCGGAGGACCTGGTGCAGGAGACCTTCGCGCGCGCCCTGGCCTCGCCGCCCCCGCGAACGGAGGCGCTGCGCCCCTGGCTGACGCGGGTGGCGGTGAACCTGGCCCGGGACACGTTGCGGCGGCGCAAGCGCGAGGCCTACGTGGGCCCCTGGCTGCCCTCGCCGCTGGACACGGGAGCGGAGGAACTGCCGCCCCCAGGCGTGGAGGCGCGGCTGCCAGGAGGCGGCTCCACGGAGGGTCGCTACGCGCTGCTGGAGAGTGTCTCCTTCGCCTTCCTGCTCGCGCTGGAGGTGCTGTCTCCCAAGCAGCGGGCGGTGCTGCTGCTGCGAGACGTGTTCGACTACTCGGTGCGCGAGGTGGCCGAGGCGCTGAACCTGCGCGAGTCCAACGTGAAGGTGGTGCACCACCGCGCGCGGGCGGCGATGGCGGCGTACGACCGCGCCCGCTGCCTGCCGACGCGGGAGCTCCAGGCGCGCGCCCGCGCCGCGCTGGAGGGCTTCCTGGGCGCGCTGCTGACGGGGGACGTGGCGGCGGCGGAGGCGCTGCTCGCCAGCGACGTGTGCGCGCTGTCGGACGGCGGTGGCCAGTACCGCGCCGCGCGCGTGCCCGTGCTTGGACTGTCGCGCGTGCTGCTGCTCTACCAGCGGCTGATGGAGATGCGGGGGGCGCCCTCCGCCGTGGAGCTGCGGATGCTCAACGGCCTGCCGGCGGTGGTGGCCGTGTTTCCTCCGCCCCAGCGTGACCCGCAGGCGGGCACCCAGATGGTGGTCCGCGTGGAGCTGGGGGCGGACGGGCGAATCACACAGGTCCACTCCATCCTCACGGACCGCAAGCTCGCCGGGCTGCGCATGCCCGTGCCCGCCTGAGCGCTCCGGCGGCGCGTCAGCTCGCCGGGCGCCGGGCGATGATGAGCTCGCTCACGCCCTGGAGCCGCTGCACGCGCCGCTCGATGTCGAAGCCCGCGCGCCGCACCAGGTCGAACGTCTCCCGGTCCAGCCGGCACCCGCCGCTCACCCGCATCCAGGCGGGGGTGAGCAAGTCCTGCACGGTGGCCAGCGCTGGCGAGGGCGCGCGCACGTGCTCCAACATGCGCAGTGCGCCGCCCGGGCGCAGGACCCGGAAAATCTCCGCCAGCGCCCGCGCCGGGGCCTCCACGCTGCAGAAGACGAGGCTGGACACCACGGCGTCGAAGGAGGCGGCGGGGAAGGGCAGGGACTCCACGCTGGCGTACAGCAGCCGCGCGTCGGGCCGCCGTCGCTGGGCGCGCGCGAGCGCCGCTTCGTCCACGTCGATGGCGGTGACGGCGGTGACGGTGTCCGGGTAGCCGGGCAACGCCAGGCCGGTGCCGGTGCCCACCTCCAGCACGTGGCCGGACAGGCCGCGCACCAGCTTGCGCCGGGCGGCGGTGAGGCCCAGCCAGCCCAGGGGCGTCATGACTGCGTCGTACGCGAGTGCCTTCATGGAAGCAGCCTCCTCGTCAGAAACGCGCGGGCCCGGAAGCCCGCCGCGGATGCGCCGGAACTCCGGGCCCATGAGACGCCAGGCTGCCGCGAGAAGGGCAGCGGACGTTGCGAGCCTACCGCGCGCCCACCGTTCCCGGACTCTTCGGCGACGACGGCGGCGGCGAGGAGGCCGCGCCCGGCGCCTGCGGCCGCAGGACGCCCCAGATGCCGTAGAGCGCCAGCGCGATGCAGCCGTACTGCGCGGGCGTCAGTCCGAAGTAGCGGGCGTCCACGTAGGCCATGTCCGTGGCGCGCAGGAAGTCGAAGAAGAAGCGGCACACCGCGTACAGCACCGCCAGCAGCGGCAGCAGGCGCCCCTTCAACTTCCCCGCGTTGCGCAGGGCGTACAGCACGCCGCTGATGGCGAAGAGCGCCATGGCGTCGTACATGCCCAGGTCGTGCCGGGGACCGCCGGGGAAGGCCACCGCCAGGAAGAAGTCCGTGGGCACGCCCGGGTGGTCATGCACGGCGAAGCAGCCCAGCCGCGCCACCGCCCAGCCCGGCGCCACGCCCAGGGCGAACGAGTCCGCGTAGTCGGAGAAGCGCAGCTTGCGGACCTTGAAGAACACGACGGCGGCGAGGATGCCGCCCAGGAGGCCGCCGAACGAGGACAGGCCATCCCAGACCTTCAAAATCTGGAACGGGCTCTTGGACAGCTCCTCCGGGTGGTAGAAAAACAGGTGCACCCAGTGGCCCACGACGACGCCGACACCCACGCCCCAGGGCGCGAAGTCAGCGAGCGGTTCCGGGTTCAGGCCTTCGCGCTCGGCGTTGCGGCCAAGCAGGCGAGCGGCCAGCAGGATGCCCACCGCGACGAGGATGCCGAAGGGCTCGATTTTCAGGGGCCCCAGCTCAATCGAGGGGGCGTGCCAATAGGGAATCACGTCAGGCGGCTCCAGGGGATGCGAACGTCCCACCCTTAATCCGGGCGGAGGGATGTGGGCGAACAAATGTCGGAACGGAGTCTTTCCCGGCCTCGTCTTCTGGGAGGTCGGGTGGAGGACACCGCTCCTGTGTGCCTCCGGGCACCTCGCTCGTACCCGGGAGGGAATCACTCCCACTTCCGGACGTTCGCGCAAGGCCAGTTAGAACCGAATTAGTCCATTCGTGCGTGTACTACGGGAAATCCGTGGTTTTTTGTCAGGCCCTTCCTGTCCAATCGAACAGGAACGCAGGGCCTCTCAGGAGGAAGGGGGACAGGCATGACGCCGCGAGCAGACTGTCACGTCGGGCCGGGCGCGCGAAGGCACGCGCTGCGGACGTGCGCGTGCTCCTGGCCGCGCCACCCTTCGCCCGGGCAACCCCTTCCACCCGCCGGGCCGGAGGTCCCGGAGGGACGTCGCCACAGGCACGCGGCGCGGAGGTCGCGCTGGTGGGCCACCCCTGTCGGAGGCGCGCGGCCACGGGCGCGGCCCCATTGCCCCTGTCGCACGCGCGAGGCTCCGCACGCGACGGGTGCTGACCTGATGCCGGATGACCTCGCCTCATGCGTCCGGCGTAGCACGGTGGTTCAAGGAGCACACAACTCATGAAGTCCTACCTGTTGGTTCCAAAGGAGTCCATCGAGACGCAGGCGCGCGTGGGGCCTCGCGGCACGGAGCAGGGCGAGCGCGTGCTGTCGCGCACGACGGCGCTGCGCTTCGCGGTGGCGAACAAGGCGCCCGACGCGTTGTTCGCGCTCGGACTGCGGTCGGCCACGCTGCCCGGCGCGCGTCCGCCCGTCAGTGGACAGGAAGAGCGCCGTCGGAAGGGCAAGGGCGCGAAGTCGGCGCGCACGGGCACGCGCGGCGCGGACTCCTCCACGCCGCCCATGCCGGGCGCGACGGTGGCCGAGCAGACCGGCGCGGAGCCCGGCAGCTACCGCTACATGCCGCTCATCGGTGCCACCATGGCGCACTTCTACGAAGACCATACGGAGAAGGAAGCCCGCGGCGCGCTGGAGCGCGACTTCGAGTTCATCCCCGATGTCGTCCCGTTGTCCTTCCCCGGCCCGGTGTCGGCGGGACAACCCGGACCGCGCAACCGGGGCATGTCCTCGCTGGCCGAGCGCGAGTGGCCCGACGAGTCCGGCGTTCCCCTGGCCCACGCCCAGGGCATTCGCGGCGCTGGCGTCATGCTGGGCATCCTCGACACCGGTGTGGACGCGGACCACCCCGAGCACGCGGCGCGCGTCATCCAGTTCCGCTACGTGTCGCTGTTCCCCAACTCGCCGCACAACCCGGCGCGTGACATCCGCGGCTTCGACCCGGACGGCCACGGTACGCACGTGTGCGGCATTGCCGCGGGTGTGCACCACGGCGTCGCCCCGGAGGTGGACCTCTACGTCGCGTCCGTCATCGAATCGGAGACCATCCGCACCAGCCTGGGCCGCGTGGCCGCGGGTATGGAGTGGCTGCTGCACCAGTTCAGCCGCCCGGAGAACTCGACGCGGCCCGCGGTGGTCAACCTGTCGCTCGGCTTCCCGCTGATGCCGCCGCCCGGCATCTCGGAGGCGGACTACAACCTCAACCTGCGCGCGCTGCAGACGATGATTCGTCGCCTGCTCGACAGCAATGTCCTGCCGGTTGTGGCGGCAGGTAACAGTGGACCCGACACGGTTGGTTATCCAGCCGCCTTTCCAGAATCACTGGCTGTCGGCGCGGTCGACTTCGAGCGTAACGTGGCCACATTCTCCGCGAGTGGCACCGTGGGTAGGCGCGTCGTGCCGGACATCATGGGGTATGGGGTGAATGTCTATTCCAGCACGGAGCGTCGTTGTAACAACCAGGCGTTCTACGAGCGAATGAGTGGCACGAGCATGGCAGCGCCTTATGTAGCGGGTATCGCGGCGCTGTACCGTTGCCGTGCCCCTGACTTGACGGCGCTCGAGGTGAGGGATTTGATCCTGTCGAATGCGGTGAAGCTCCCTCGGTCGGGAACGCACAAGACAGGCAAGGGCCTGGCCGTATTCAGGTGACGGTGGTGGTTGAAGCCGGGGTCGGCGCCATGGGAGCGCCGGACCCGGGAGAGGATGAGGGCCATGAGCAGGAAAAATGGCGAGTGGGGGGACGTCCGGGTCGGCGGCGTCCCGGGTCTGTCCGCGCGCGTGCGCCCATTGCCGGGCGCCGCGGGTGCGGAGACGCAGCCCGACTGGATTGACGTGACGGTGATGCCCCGCGAGGAGCCGGCGGCGGCGTCGCGTAGACGCACGTCTCCACGGCCGCCCGTCCGCTCTCGCGCGGAAGTGCACCAGGCCGGTCTGGCCGAAAGCGCGCAGTTCCACCAGAGCCTCATGCGCTGGCTGGAGGCACACCATCTCCTGGGCGCGGTGCGCTCGGTGAGCGAGCCGGGCTCCATGCCCATGCTCCACCTGCGCTGCGCGCCGCGGGTGCTGGACCAGCTGCGCCGTGCCCCGGAGTTCGAAGCGGGCACGATGATGCCCCTCGACCTCATCTAGCGGTGGGTGCCCCTCGCCTCGCACCCCTGGTCTGGGACTCCCTCCCTGTCTGAAGAGGGCTGCCCGGGTGGCCCTGCTGCCACCTGGAAAGGCGCATGTTCCCGCCTTTCCGGAAGATGTGGCCGAGCCTTCGTTTCCGCTACTGAGAACCGACGGCTCCGCCGCTTCTTCCTGAATAGCTTGGAATCTCGTGATTAGCCCGTCATCCTGCCAGTCGTCCGCGAGTCGAAGGATGACGTCGGCTGGCGGACGGGGTGAAGCGCATCGCGTGTGAGGCTGTGCGCGCGACGACGCCGTGAGCAGTGATTGTCTCCCATTGTCGCCGTGTCGCTCTGCCACCCGCGTCACGCGGTGTGACGTCCATTGCACACGCGCACAGTCAGCTCGTTTCGGTACCGCCAGGAAAACCAGGGACCTGCGTCTGTCCGTTGAAAGGCACGAAGGTTGCCTTTCGCGGTTGTTGGACGCGAGCCCCGGAGTCCATCCATGCAACTGGCGATGAAGCCCTCACGAGGTGCGTGCTGCCCTTCTCACCTGGAGGTGGCGCGATGACGGCCTGGAATCCAGGAAGCTCGTGCCGCTGCTGCCGACGCAGGCGCTCCCCCCGAGTGTCCCGCCCGCCCGCCGCCTCCAGCGCTCCGAAGGCCAGCCCCCATGCCAGCGTCGCGGCGCGGTGTGTGGCCGGCAGGCGGTGTGGGTGCCTGGCCTCGGGCCACCGCAGCGTCCGGAACCGCGTGGAGCGGATCCGCCGCCAGACGCGGCAGTGGTGGTGACGGGGGACGCCAGTCACCGGTCCGCCTGTCCCACCATGCCTCAGAGACAGGCGTAACCCACTGAAATCACGTCGTCTCGCAGCGGGCCCTGGCGCGCTGCGGTAGGTGCGGGAGATGCTCTGGTGTCGGAGAGTCGCCTACCTCCCGCTCCAACAGCGCGCCCCCAAGGGTGGACACCAGCAAGCCGCAGAAAACGGAAACCTCGGCCGGGCCCAACGCTCCGCGCCCGACCCCCGCCCAAGGGCTGGGCGCCCAGCGACAACATGATTCGCGCCGAGCACGGGTTGCCGCTGCGCCAGGACTCCTCGGGCATGCGCCGGGCAACAACCGCAACCTGCGCATGTTCGACCAGGGCTCGGACAATCAGAACTGCCTCCAGCGAATGAGCGGCCAGCCGACGCCCATCGGCAAGCTTCTCAATGACCTGGATGGCTGAGCCGCGCCTTCATGAAAACGGGCCCGCGTCATCCCGCACGAGGGCCCGTCACTGCCTCATGAGCTCGAACTCAGGGGCGCCTCACGGCGCGGGAGCCGGGACGCACGTGTCGTTCTGCTCCACGTAACCCGCATCACAGTGGCAGTGGTCGCCATGCGCGTGGCCGTGCTCGCCGCAGTCCAGCACTGGCGTCTCCGCGACACACGTGCCGTTCTGCTCCACGTAACCCGCATCACAGTGGCAGTGGTCGCCGTGTGCGTGGCCGTGCTCGCCGCAGTCCAGCACTGGCGTCTCCGCGACACACGTGCCGTTCTGCTCCACGTAACCCGCGTCACAGTGGCAGTGGTCGCCATGGGCATGGCCGTGCTCGCCGCAGTCGAGCGTGGGCTCCTCGGCGACGACGCAGGTGCCGTCCTGCTCGGTGTAGCCCTCGTCGCAGTGGCAGTGGTCACCATGCAGGTGTCCGTGGCCACCACATTCCTCGACGGGCTCCTCGGCGACGACGCAGGTGCCGTCCTGCTCGGTGTAGCCCTCGTCGCAGTGGCAGTGGTCACCATGCAGGTGTCCGTGGCCACCACATTCCTCGACGGGCTCCTCGGCGACGACACAGGTGAGGCCGTCCGCGACATAGCCCTCGTCGCAGTGGCAGTGGTCGCCATGGAGGTGTCCATACCCTCCACACTCGATGTCGTCGGAGTCGGAATCAGAAGCGCCGCATGCGGCGAAGAGAATCGCCGTCGCGGCCAGGAGGGCCAGTCGAAGAGGTCGAGGATGCATCACGGTTCCCGGCACATGGGTGAAATGGCGCGAAGCGTTCAGGCTGCTTCGGCACATCTGGCCGTATCTCATGTGTAATCATGTTTCGCAGCCGTGTTGCATTAGTGTCCTGAGGACTGGATTCGCCGCTGCCGGAGCGCGCGCGGGCCCGGGTGGTGCAAACCGCCACCTGTCCGCAGGACGTCCTACGTGCGTGCACGCGCCGCCGTTGGGTATCGAGCATCCGGTGTCGCGCCGCGGGGCGCGCTGTATCCGCTGGATGACGGGCGCGCGGAAAGTCATGTGAGGTACCCGTCCCAATCGCACTCCGAGTGCCGATGCATTGCCGCCCCTGGATTCAAAACGAGGGCAGTCATGGACGGACTTCGAGCAGGTGCCGTGGTGTTCCTGGCGTGCGCGGGCATGCTGGGAGCAGGTCCTTCCTGGGCGCAGGCGCCCCTGGAGGAAGAGCCCGGCGAGGTGCTTTCCGAGGACCAGCTGGAAGCGCTGCTCGACTCACCCGTGGCGCAGCCGTCCGACGGCGAGCTGTCCACCGCGGCCTTCGGGCCGGAGCAACTGGCGCCGTACTTCGCGGAAGGCACCCTGGCGAAGGCCCACGCGGAGTTCCGGCGCGGGCGCTACGCGCGGGCGCGGAGCCTGCTGGCCCAGGAGGAGGCCACGCCGCAGGTCCGCTTCCTCATGGCGCAGAGCGCGCTGCTGGCGCGCAACCACGCGGTGGCGGCCGAGGAGTTCGCCGCGCTGGCGGAGGACTACGGCGCGCTGCGCGACCACTGCCTGCTGCGCGCCGCCCAGGCCAACGAGCGGCTGCGCAAGCTGGACACGGCTGCGGGGCTCTACCGCGCCGTGAGCCCGGGCTCGCCGCTCTATCCGGAGGCGCGCTTCAGCCTGTCGCGGGTGCTCCAGCGGCGCGGCCACATCCCGGGCGCGCTGACGGCGCTCCAGGAGCTCATCGACAGCCGTCAGTCGCGAGGTCCGGACGCGCTCCGGATGAAGGCGCTGCTGGCCATCTGCGACCTGGCGCGCGCGCAAGGGCAGTACAACGCCGAGCACCGCGCGCTGCTGGAGGTGTGGGCCACCAGTCCGCTGTCGAACGAGGCGCGCCGCGCCGAGAAGCGGCTGAAGGGGCTGCCGCTGCCCCTCAAGTGGCGGGTGCGCCGCGCGGAGGCGCTGGTGGAGCTGCACCGCAACCATGCCGGCATGGCGCTGCTGGACAAGGTCCTGCCGCACCTGGAGATGCCCGACGAGCTGGCCTGCCGCGCGCACCTCACCTACGGTCGGGCGCTGCGCAAGGAGCGCAAGCACCGACGGGCCATCGAGGTGCTGGAGCCCATGGTGGCGGGCTGCACCGCGTCCGAGCAGCGGCCGCAGGCGCTCTACATCCTGGGCTACTCCCAGTCGGTGGTGGAGCCGAAGGCGGCCATCACCACCTACGCCACGCTCGCCCGGGACTACCCGGAGCATGGCTACGCGGATGACGCGCTCTTCTTCGAGGCGTGGTTGCTCCAGCGCACGGGCGACGTGGATACGGCCCTGGTGCGCTACGAAGAGGCTGCGCGGCGCTATCCGGCGGGGAACTTCGCGTCGGAGTCGCTCTTCCGTGCCTTCTGGCTGCACTCCCGCAAGGCCAACGCCCCGGCGGCCCTGGCCGCGCTGAAGGCGGTGGAGAGCCTGCCCGAGGCGGCGCGCACGGACGAGGCGCTGTGGCGCTCGCGGTACTGGCGTGCGCGCATGCAGGAGTCCGGCGCCTCGGCGCAGGCGGCGCTCGATGCGTACGCGCACATCGCCGCCGAGCGCCCCGCGGCCTGGTACGGGATGCTGGCCCGCTCACGGCTCGCGCTGCTCTCACCGGAGCGCGTGGCGCGGCTGTACCCCAAGCCCGCGCCTCCCGAGGCCATGGAGGGCACTGGCGGCTCCGGCCGCGATGACGCCCCGGCGGACGAAGCGGTGGAGGAGGTGGGCGAGTCCGAGGAAATCTGGCCGCTGCCGCCCGGCGCGCTGGCGAAGGACGCGCGCTTCAACGCGGGCGTGGAGTTGATGCGCCTGGGGCTGCCCGGCGCGGTGGAGGAGTTCCTCGCCGTGGATGCGCGCGCGCTGCCCGAGGCCCCGGCGCGGCTGCTGTATCAGACGCTGAAGCGCACCGGCCGCAATCGGGCCGCGCGGCAGGTGGCGCGCACCTCGCTGAAGCAGGAGGTGCACGGTCCGCTGAGCGCCGCGTCCCGTCCCATCTGGGAGGCCACCTGGCCGCTGGCGTACCGCTCGCCCATTGCCCGTTACGCGCGGGCCCACCGCGTGGACCCCGACCTGCTCCAGGGTCTCATCCGCGAGGAGAGCCGCTTCAATGCCCGCGCGCGCTCGGCCACGGGCGCGCTGGGCCTGGCGCAGTTGATGCCGGCCACGGCGCGACAGGTGGCGGACGCACTGGACATGCCGATGCCGGGTGAGTCCGCGCTGCTCCAGCCTCACACCAACATCCGCCTGGGCGCGGCGTACCTGGGACAACTGGTCAAACACTTCGGAGGCAACGTGGCCTACGCGGTGGCGGCCTACAACGCCGGGCCGCGCGCGGTGGAGCGCTGGCGGCATGCGCTGCCCGAAGCGGAGCTCGACGAGTGGGTGGAGCACATCGGCTTCGAGGAGACGCGCGAGTACGTGAAGAAGGTGCTCGGCAGCTACAGCGCCTACAAGCTGCTCTACGCGGACGAGCCCGCGCTGCTGAGGGACCTGCGCCTCAGTGACGCCAGCCGGCGGTGAAGCTCGGCGTCGCAGCGGAACCTCCAGGCGGCACGGTGACGTGCCGCCCGGAGGAGGGGACTCAGAAGTTGAGGCCGCCGTCCACGTCGATGGTGCGGCCGTTGAAGTAGTCGCACTCCAGGATGAACTTCACGGCGAGCCAGATGTCCTCGGGCACGCCGATGCGGCCCACGGGGATGTTGGAGACCAGCGCATCGCGGGCCTTCTGGTTCATGCCCTGCGTCATCGGCGTCTCAATCATGCCCGGGGCCACCGCGCCCACGCGCACGCCGAAGGGGCTGAACTCGCGCGACCAGGTGACGGTGTTGGCCGCCAGCGCCGCCTTCGCGGACACGTAGTTGGACTGGCCGCGGTTGCCGTGGCGGGCAATGGACGACATGTTGACGACGACGCCGCCCTTCTGGCCGGACTCGGCGACCTTCGCCACCACCTCGCGCACCATCAGCGTGGCGCCCGTGAGGTTGACGCCGATGACGGCGTTCCAGTCGGCGGTGGACAGCTTCTTCACCTCGCCGGTGGTCCGGTCCTTCTTCACCAGCAGCGCGTCACGGAGGATGCCCGCGTTGTTGATGAGGCCGTTGAGGCCGCCCATGGCGCCCTGCGCCCAGTTCACGAAGGAGACGATGTCCTCCTCGGAGGACACGTCCAGCTTGCGGCGGTGGATGCCGGCGGGCAGCGCGGCGAGGCGCTCCTCGGCCACGTCACCCACGGCCACCTGGGCGCCCGCCTCGTGCAGGCGCTGCGCGAAGTGAGCGCCCATGCCCTGGGCGCCGCCCGTGACGATGATCTTCAGGTCCTTGAGCTGCATGTGTCTCTCCGGCAGGTGGGGTGGTACGAAATGCCGCGCAGGGTACGAAACCCCGACCGCGCTGGCCAGCGGTGAGCGAGTTGAAACCTGAATCAATCTTCAACTCTGCTGAAACGAAAAGCGCCGCGTCGTTTCCGACGCGGCGCGGCAAAGGTGCTCCGTCAGCGGCTCAACCCAGCTCGGCGGCAATCACGGCGCCCAGGCGGCGCATGCCCTCGGCAATCAGATCCGGCGGGCGGTTGGAGTAGTTGAGGCGCATGAACTCCGGGCGCGGGTTGTTGGCGAAGAAGGGCGCGCCCGGCACGAAGGCCACCTTCTGCTCCACCGCCTTGGGCAGCAGCGCCTGGGCGTCCAGCCCGCCGGGCAGCTCCACCCACAGGAACATGCCGCCTTCGGGGTGCGTCCACCGGGTGCCCGCGGGCATGTGCGCCTGGAGGGCGTCCAGCATGGCCTGGGCGCGCTCGCCGTAGACGGGGCGCAGCGACTCCAGGTGGGCCGCGTAGTCGAAGCGCGCCAGCAGCTTCACCACCGCGCGCTGAGCCAGCGTGGCCGTGTGCAGGTCGGTGGACTGCTTGGCGATGGCCAGGCTGCGCACGAAGTCGCGCGGGCCCACCACCCAGCCCAGGCGCATGCCCGGGGCCAGCGTCTTGGAGAAGGTGCCCAGCGACACGACGACGCCCTCGTCGTCGAAGGCGGACAGGGACGGCACGTGCTCGCCGCGGAAGCGCAGCTCGCCGTACGGGTCGTCCTCCAGGATGAGGAAGCGGTACTGCTGGGCCAGGCGGACCAGTTCGCGCCGCCGCTCCAGCGACAGGGTGGTGCCCTTGGGGTTCTGGAAGTTGGCGACCACGTACACCAGCTTGGGCTTGTGCGTGGCCAGCAGGCGCTCCAGGTCGTCGGTGCGCATGCCCTGGTCGTCGCTGCCCACCGTGGCGAAGCGCGCCTCATAGGCGCCGAACGTCTGCAGCGCCGCCAGGTAGCTGGGGTTCTCCACGATGACGAGGTCACCGGGGTCCAGCATCACCTTGGCCACCAGGTCGATGCCCTGCTGCGAGCCGTTGGTGATGAGCACCTGGTCCGCGTTGGACTGGCGGCCGCGCTTCTGGAGGTGGCCGCAAATCCACTCACGCAGCGGGCCGAAGCCCTCGGTGGTGCTGTACTGGAGCGCGGCGCGGCCCTCGGTGGCCAGGGCCTCGGCGTGCGCCTCGGCGATGGCTTCCAGCGGGAAGAGCTCCGGGGCCGGCAGGCCTCCCGCGAAGGAGAGGATGTCGGGCCGCTCGGCGACCTTCAGGATTTCGCGCACCGCGGACGTCTTGATGCGGGACATCCGTTGGGCCAACCGCCATACGGGCGGCGGGGGAAGGGGGGCGCTCATCGCGTCGGCGCTCATACGTCACGCTCCTTTTGGGGTGTCTGGAGGCACGCGGACATGCGTGTCCTCCTTCATGGACGTCAGGACGATGGTGGTCTGCGTGCGGGTGACTCCCGCGATGGTGCGCAGCGTTCCCACCAGGAGGGAGTCGAGCGAACGGGTGTTCGCCGTCTTCACCTTGAGAAGGTATGAGTCCTGGCCCGCCACGCGGTGGCACTCCAGGACATCCGGCAGCAACAGCACCTTCTGCAAGAACTCGTCGAAGTACTTCGGGTGCTCGATGCTCACGCCGATGAAGGCCGTGATGTCCTTGCCGAGCTTCGCCGCGTCCACGCGGGCCGAGTAGCCCGTGATGACGCCGCGCTCCTCCAATTTGCGGATCCGCTCCGCCACCGCCGGCTGGGACAGCTTCACCGCACGCGACAGCTCCAGCTGCGTGGCGCGGCCATCGCGCTGCAACATGTCGATGATGCGGTGGTCTAGTTCGTCCAGGAACATGGGGGCGTTTGCCTTGAATTTATAGGCACTTTTGCGGGACGGCAGATAATTTATATTTGATGCTCCAAGGGTGCAACCTCGAACGCGACGTCCATTCGCACCGTGAACTGTGTCGATGCTGACAGTGGAAAGGTGTGTCTGTCCGCCGGGCGGAGCCTCGGCCGGACGGCGGCTGGAAACTGGGGCGAGCCAGGTGCGGTGGCACCTGCCCAGGGCTCGTTGACGCCGCGCATTGTGTCCGGATGAACGGAGGGCTGGCGCCTGACTGTTCACGGCGCCGCGCGCCGTGCTCGTGACAGCAAGTCCGCGTCACGGGCCGGGAGCCCGATCACTTTGGGGCAGGACGGCAGAACATGGGCCGCAGACTCGCCGCGTGCATCCAGGAGAGCCTGTCGGTCTGTCGTCTCTCTTTGAAGAGGATATCTACGCCGCCTCACTGGCGAGCAGTGGCGGGCCCATGCGTGGGGTTGCGTGCGCGTCCACCTCGGTGCGCGGCTGGGGACGGCTCGGCTGCACCTGCCCGGCACCTATGTGGGAGGCGTGGAGGCTGCCAGTGGCGACCTTGCGGCGCACGACCTCTCGCGAGGCCATTGCCGACAGTCCTATGTGTTTGTGATTTCCAGCTCCGAGCGCGGTGCAGTGGACTGCATGTCACTTCGGGGGAGCCACGCATGAGCGCCGTGTGTCTGCCCGTCTACGTCCAGAATGCGCCTCCCGCGCATCCGTGCTGGCGCACTCCGTGTCACCGTCCGTCACTCAGGCCGAGGATGATGTGGCATGTCGTGCCCGCGCCGCCTCCCGCGCGGCAAGTCCAGACGCGCAACGGCTCCCGTCGCGTGGCCACGTGTACTGAACATTCAGAGTAGGCTTCGCGCACGTCGGCGCCGCACGAGTGCTGACGCCGTGCGTCGAACGTGCGGTTTGACGCGCGAAGCCATCGACCGTGCTTTGACACCCTCCCTGCCGGGTGCTACCGCTAGGTGAAACATGAATCGGGCTTCATCTTCTCCAGACCGCTCCGGACCCGTCACGCCGCGAGGCCAGAAGACGCGTGCGAAGCTGTTGAAGGCCGCGGAGTCGGTCTTCGGTGAGAAGGGCTACGAGCGCGCCTCCATCGCGGACATCACGCGCAAAGGTGGCGTGGCGCTCGGGACGTTCTACGTCTACTTCCCCGACAAGCAGTCCATCTTCGTCGAAGTGGTGGACGAGCTGGGCACGCGCCTGCGCCGGCTCATCGCCGAGTCCGTGGCCGGCTGCGAGGACCGCGTCGACGTGGAGCGCCAGGGCCTGCGCACCTTCTTCCAGTTCGTGCGGCAGCACCCCAATCTCTATCGTGTGGTGCGCCAGGCGGAGTTCGTGGATGAGGCCTGCTACCGCCGCTACTACGACCGCTTCGCTCGCGGCTACGTGAGCGGGCTCACCCGCGCCATGGAGGCGGGCCAGGTGCGGCGCATGGACCCGGAGGCGCTGGCCTACTGCCTCATGGGCATCAGTGATTTCCTCGGCATGCGCTGGGTCCTCTGGGAGGAGGACCCGGGGCTCGAGCGCGTCCTCGACACCGCGATGACGCTCATCTCCCACGGCCTGGACCCGCGTGCCTCCACGGGCCGCAACACCGTGAAGTCCTCCGCCGCTTCGAAGCCGAAGCCGAAGCCCAAACCGAAGCCCCTGAAGAAGAACACCCTGCGTCCCGCCCGCCGACCGGCGCGCGGCGCCCGGAGCTGACGAACACTCATGCGATACGCCCAGATTCTCTCCACTGGCCGCTACGTCCCCGAGAAGGTCCTCACCAACGCTGACGTCGAGAAGATTCTCGGTGAGAAGGTGGATGAGTGGCTCCAGCAGAACGTGGGCATTCGCGAACGCCACATGATGGCGGATGACCAGGCCACCTCCGACCTCTGTGTGGGCGCCGCCCGCCAGGCGCTGGAGCGCGCGGGCACCAAGCCGGAGGAACTGGACCTCATCATCATCGCCACCGACACCCCGGACTATCTCAGCCCCGCCACGGCCTCCGTGGTGCAGGCGAAGCTGGGCGCGGTGAACGCCGGCACCTACGACCTCAACTGCGCGTGCGCGGGCTGGGTGACGGCGCTGGACGTGGGCTCCAAGACGATTGCCGCGGATGACAGCTACCGGCGCATCCTCGTCGTGGGCGCCTACGGCATGTCGCGCTACATCAACTGGAAGGACAAGAAGACCGCCACCCTGTTCGCGGACGGCGCGGGCGCGGTGGTGCTGGGCGCGGGTGACACGCCCGGCTTCATGGGCGCGAAGCTGCTGGCCAACGGCGAGTACCACGACGCGCTGGGGGTCTACACCGGCGGTACGAACCGCCCGGCCACCGCGGAGTCGCTGGAACTCACGGGCGGCAAGCCCGCGGTGCAGTTCGTCCGCAAGTTCCCGGCGACGTTCAACACCGAGCGCTGGCCCATGCTGCTGGACCAGCTCCTCAAGCGGCAGAACCTGAAGCTGGACGACGTGAAGCAGTTCGTCTTCACGCAGCTCAACCTGCGCACCATCGAAGCGACCATGAAGATCCTGGGCCAGCCGATGGAGAAGGCCCACTACACCATGGACAAGTGGGGCTACACCGGTTCGGCCTGCATCCCGATGACGCTGGATGACGCGGTGGTGCAGGGCAAGGTGAAGCGCGGCGACCTGGTGGCCCTGTGTGCCAGCGGCGGCGGGCTCGCCATGGCCTCCGCCCTCTACCGCTGGACGGCCTGAGTCACGCCATGACGGAGGGCGCGCACATGTTCATCGGTGACTGGATGGGCCGTGGTGCCCTCTACTGGCCCGACAGTGTCGCGGTGGTGGACCCGTCCCGGGGTGACACGGGCCGCTTCACCTACCGCGCGATGAACATGCGCGCCACCGCGCTGGGCGGCTGGCTGCGTGACGTGGCCGGCGTGAAGAAGGGCGACCGGGTGGGCATCGTGGCCCACAACGGCGTGGAGTACCTGGACGCGCTGTTCGCCTGCGCGAAGATTGGCGCCGTCTTCGTCCCCTTCAACTGGCGCCTGCACGCCGCTGAGCTGGCGGACCTGGTGCGCTCCATCCGTCCGGGCGTGCTCCTCTTCGGCGACGACTTCCGCGACACCCTCGCGGACGTCCGCGAGCGCCTGGGCGGTGGTCCCCGGCTGGTGTCCCTGGAGTCGCAAGGCCTGCCGGGCGCGGATGCATACGCGGCGACGCTGGCCCACGTGCCGGGCTCGCCGGTGACGCAGGACGCGGTGTCCGAGGAGGACATCCTCTGCCTCATCTTCACCGGCGGAACGACGGGGCGCTCGAAGGGGGCTCGCGTCAGCTACCGCATGGTGGCGTGGAACACCCTCAACACGTTGGTCCACGAGGTGCGGCCCGGCGACGTCACGGTGACGCACACGCCCATGTTCCACACGGGCGGGTTGCTCGTGTACACGCTGCCGCTGCTCACCGTGGGCGGCACCGTCGTCCTCATGCGCCGGTGGGAGCCGGAGGCGCTGCTGGACCTCATCCCCCGGGAGAAGGTGACGCTCTTCTTCGCGGTGCCCACGCAGTACCAGCAGCTCCTGGAGTCGCCGCGCTTCAAGACGACGGACTTCTCCTCCGTGCGCTTCATGACCAGCGGCGGCGCGGCGCTGCCGGTGCCGCTCATCCAGGCGTGGCAGGCGGTGCACCCGGTGCCCTTCAAGCAGGGCTTCGGCATGACGGAGTTCGGCCCGGGCCTCTTCAGCATGGGCCCGGAGTACGCGGTGTCGAAGGCGGGCTCCATTGGCCGGCCCAACTACTTCATCGCCGCGAAGCTGGTGGATGACGACGGCCGGGAGGTCCCCACGGGCGAGGTGGGGGAGCTGCTCCTCAAGGGCCCCTCCATGTGCTCCGGCTACTTCGAGGACGAGGCCGCCACGCGCGAGGCGATTGACGCGGAAGGGTGGCTGCACACCGGCGACCTCGCGCGCGTGGACGCGGACGGCTTCTTCACCATCGCCGGGCGCAAGAAGGACATGTTCATCTCCGGCGGAGAGAACATCTACCCGCTGGAGCTGGAGTCCGCGCTGTACGAGCACCCCGCGGTGGCGCAGTGCGCGGTGGTGGGCGTGCCCGACGAGAAGTGGGGCGAGGTTGGCCGCGCCTTCGTGGTGCTGAAGCCGGATGGGAAGGTTTCGGCGGAGGCGCTGTTGGAGCACCTGCGGGGACGCGTGGCGCGTTTCAAGGTGCCCAAGCGCGTGGAGCTGATGGAGCGCCTGCCCATCTCCGCGGCCGGAAAGATTCTCAAGCGTGAGCTTCGCGACGCGGCCGTGGCCGCGGACCGGGACAGCTCGCGTCATTGAGCGTGAACGCACCTTGAAGGACGGGCCACGCCAACGGTGGCTCGCTGCCTGTCGACTGTCGCGTCAGCCCGGCGATGCCCGCCGGAGGAAGAGGAGCAACCCATGAAGAAGAAGCTGCTGCTGTCCGCGGTGATGACGTCTGCGCTGTCCCTGGTGGGCTGTGGTGAGAGCGACCCGGTGGACAACACGCCCAACCTGAGCACGCCGCAGGGCATCCTGGCGTTCGTGGAAGGCAAGACGCTGACAATGACTGGGGCCAACATTCCCAGCCATCCGAACGGCTTCAGTGAAGACATCAACTTCGGTGCCAGCTCGCAGTGTTATCAGAGCGTCACCATGACGGTGCAGGGCGGCAACTTCCGGGTCGACAGCATCCCGGGCACCATCGAGGGCGCGCCGAACGCGGGCATGTCCGGCACCTGCAACCCCGAGCTCCCGCAGAACGCGCTGTCCTTCACCTCGACCGTCGTGAGCATCGAGAACGTGCAGGGCGACGGCGAGTGCTTCGACGTCGCGTTCACCTACCCGGGCTTCCGGCAGGTGGGTCGCGGCGCGTTCTCCGCGGACCGGCGGACGCTGGACCTGGAGCTCTTCTTCGAGGGCGGCGCCACGGGCGCCAACTGCGCGGCGGGTGGTGTGGGCTCGGCCACGGTGAACCAGGTCATCGGGGGCGAGAGCCGGCCGTTCGATGGCAAGGCGGTGCAGCGCTACACCATCGGCGGCTAGCGTGAGTCCCGCTGGAAGGGAGGCGTGCTCCTCCTCCCTTCCGCGTGGGGCCCGTGCCCGGCGGGTGCCGTGTGGCGCGGGCGCGGCAGGGGTGGAGCACGGCCTCGCGAGGCGGGCAGTCCGCGGGCCACGGAAAAAGTCGAGCACGCAGACGTTCGCAGTCCGGCCAGAAGGCTGGGAGCGCCCCCGCGCATGGGGCCGAGGTGTTTATGGCACGGTGGTGGTTGTCCGAGGCACGCAGGGCGGCGCGGCGGTCCGCGGGAGCCCTGGCGTTGGCGCTGGCGGGTGTGTCGCTTCCGGCGGCGGCGCAGAGCACGCCGGTTCCCGGCCTTTACTACGGTGAGTGGAACGACGAGGCGAACCGCGACGAGGACGCGAAGCCGAGTCAGTTCAGCCTCATCAACTACTTCTTCACGCGCGTGTCGGTGCAGAACCAGGTGGGCGACCCGGCCGGCCTTCGCGGCGTGTCGCTGGGCCCCATTGGCATGCCCGCGGGAAGCGCGGTGCGCGCCGAGCCCGGCCTGTCCGCGTACTTCATCGAGCAGCGGTGGATTCCCGTCATGGAGTACAGCCCCCACTTCGTGGACGGGCTGGCCTCCTTCCGGGCCCAGTTCGAAATCGACTACATGTGGGGCCGGTCGGCCAACGCGCTCCAGCAGAACGAGGGCGGCGGCTTCAACGCCGACCAGGTCAACATCCAGACGAAGAACGTCAACGTCGCGCTGTATCCCACGCGCAAGCCGCGTGAGCTGACGTTGCTGGTGGGCACGCAGCCCGTCTACGACAACGTCTACGACCCCACGCGCACGCCGCTGTCGGACATCACCCGCACCGGCTACAAGATGAGCTTCCTGGGCAGCGACGCCACGGGCATCTCCCTCTTCAGTGGCTACAAGGGCCTGGCCAAGCTGAGCCTGATGCCGCTGGGCACCGCGCAGGCGGACAAGGGCACGCGCAACGACCCGCGCCTGAAGTACATCTGGCTCATCACCGGCGACTACGTCTACCCGGTGCGGCCCAACACCAACGTGGGCCTGTCGCTGTGGTTCCTCAACGACCAGACGAAGGGGGACGCCTACGCCTTCGAGGGCCTGGTGAAGAGCGGTCCGTCCTCCACGGGGCTCAACACCTTCACGGGCACGGCGCGCTTCGACATCGCGCGGCCCACGGGCAACGTCTTCTGGGCGGGCGCCAACTTCAACCACAACATCGACTTCCGCACGGGCCGGTTCGGCGCGTCCGGCTTCGTCATGTACAACGGCGGCAAGTACGTCAGCGACGACCCGGAGCGCTCCGCCCTGGCCGAGCTCAACATCTCCGGCCTCTCCGCCAACCTGGAGCTGATGTACCAGTGGGGCCGCGGGCCCGCGGACATGCTCACGCTGGAGGGCATGTACACCACCGGCGACGACGACCTCTCCGACAGCCGTTACACGGGGGCCTTCACGCTCAACCAGTACGGCCTGCCGGGCGCGGTGTGGTTCAACCACAAGATGCTCATCCTGTTCCCGTTCACCAGCACGGTGAACAACTACACGGGCGCGGTGACGGACATCTCCAACCAGGGCTACGGCATGCGCGCCGCCATCGCCACCGCGGCGTGGGACATGGTGCCCAACAAGCTGAACCTCAAGCTGGGCGTGGGCACCGCCACCTCCGACGCGACGCCCGTGCGGTGGACGCCCGAGGTCGAGCGCGGCCGGTACATTGGCACCGAGGTCAACGCGGAGCTGCGCTACCACATCCGCTACCTCATGACGGCCGGCCTGCACGCGGGCTACCTGTTCCGGGGCAGCTTCTACGACGGCTCGCCCACCATCCGGACCAATCCCTTCTCCGTCTTCACCACCTTCACCTGGTACGCGTTCTGACCATGAGCACCTCCCGCGCATTCACGGCCCTGCTCCTCGCGGCGGGGCTCTCCTCCGCCGGTTGCGTGCGCTCGTACGCGCACCAGCCCGCGCTCTCCTTCCAGGATTTGGACTACACCTCCGAGGGCTCGAAGCAGCCCTGGCCGGTGAAACGGATTCCGCTTCCGCGCACCGCGAATCAGTACGGCATGGCCGTGGTGCCAGAGATGGCCTACGTCGACATGCCCGGCAGCGGCCCGGACGCGAAGGCCGTCGTCTTCATCCACGGCCTGGGTTCGTACCTGAAGTTCTGGCGGGCGCAGCTGGACGCCTTCCAGCAGCAGGGCTACCGCGTCATCGCGGTGGACCTGCCCGGCTACGGCAAGTCCGACAAGCCCGGCACCTTCCCGTACACCATGGAGGCCATGGCGGACGCGGTGCTGGAGCTGGTGGACGGCCTGGGCCTGGACAAGCCCGTGCTCGCCGGTCACTCCATGGGAGGGCAGACGTCGCTCTCCTTCGCCATCCGCTACCCGGAGTCGCTGAGCGCGCTGGTGCTGGCGTCGCCCGCCGGCTTCGAGAAGTTCAGTTGGCGGGAGAAGGAGTGGTTCGCGCGGGCGATGAGCTCCGAGTTCATCAAGTCCGCGCCGGAGGCCAGCATCTGGGGCAGCGTGCGTCAGGCCAACTTCATGCACTGGCGGCCGGAGCTGGAGTGGCTGATTGAGGAGCGCGTGCGGCTGGCGAAGTCGCCCGAGTTCGACGCCTACGCCTACGCCAACGTGCGCACGGTGCGAGGCCTGTCCCACAACGACTTCGTGCGCGACAACCTGCACCGCGTCACCGTGCCCACCGTCATCATCTACGGCACGGATGACCGGCTCATCCCCAGCCCCTTCCTCCACGGCGGCGAGGCGCGCGGCATCATGGAGTACGGCGCGTCCCACATTCCCGGCGCGAAGCTGGTGGCGCTGGAGGGCTGTGGGCACACCGTGCAGCTCGACTGTGCGGAGCGCTTCAACGAGGCGGCCTTCGCGTTCGTCCGCGACGCGGCGGCGGGGCGCATCGAGGTGCCGTCCGCTCCCGCGAAGGAGGAGGCGCCGCGGCCGGAGTCTCCGCCCGCGCCGGCGTCCGAGCCGCTCACGCCGGAGAGCTTGCCTCCGCCCACGCCGGGCCAGGAAGGCGAGCCGACGCCGGGCGTGCTGCCCCAGCCGTAGTGGGGTGCTGCGCCGGTCCACCTCCACCCTCTCGCGAGGGTGGAGGTGCCGGGTGCGGATGACTACGGGATGGTGTGGTTGACCACCATGTCGTACTGAACCTCGGCCGTCAGGTCCTTCGAGTTGAAGTGGCCGTAGGGGTAGCCGGTGTAGCGCTTCTCACCTGTCTGCCCGGGGATGCGCGACGTGTACTCACCGTAGACGATGCCGTCGTAGCCGATGATTTCGTCCGCCGTGGAGTAGATGGTGTAGCGGAAGGCGCCCTCGTAACCGCTCGTCGAGCGCAAGTCATTGAGGTACGTCGAGCGGCCGGTGACGCTGCCCCAGAAGAGGTAGCCCGGGTACAGGCCGTTGGTGGAGCCGCAGGTGGGCGTCGTCGGGCCGGACATGTAACAAGACGTCAGGCCCAGGTTGGCGCCGGCGATGCCGACGAAGGTGTCCACCGAGGACGTGAGCGGCGCGCCCACGTTGTATGTGCCGCCGTCCGCCGCGTCGTGGGCCGTGCCGCCGAGGATGGCCTTGCGCGCCAGCGTCACGCCCATGGAGTGGGCGATGATGTCCACCTTCGAGGCCCCGGTGTACGCCTTCACCGCCTCGATGAACTTGCGCACCTTCATCACGTTCTGCTTCGAGTGGTACTGGTTCGCCGACTGGAGCGCGTTGGCCGGGCCCCACGTCGTCGCGTACAGCTCGCTCGTCTTGTAGCCCCGCGAGTGGAAGTACTCGAGGGAGTTGGTCCAGCCTGTCTGGCCGAAGACCGAGCCCACCGCCTTGTCCGAGTTGCCGTGGATGAAGATGACGGGCTGCTTCGTCACGGTGTCGGAGGCGCTGGCCTTGCCGCCGTAGCTGCCGCCCGTGAGGTCCGTGCGAACGAAGTCGTAGCTGTTGTAGCCGTTGGACGACAGCCAGTTGCGGAAATGGGTGGTGGCGCCGGAGGTGGAGACCGCCGCGGCTTCCACTTCGCCCATCGCCTCCTCGTGGGACGCGATGTCCTCGCCGCAGCCAGTGGTGATGCCAAACAGCAGCGTGCTCGCGAGATACAGCGAAGGCCTCAGTCGCATGGGCATACTCCTTCGTTTGTTTGGGAATTCGATACACAGTCTAGAGACATCTCTCGCGCGCGTCTTCCGCTGACTGGACGTGCGCGGACGTTGTCGCGTTGCGTCGCGTGGTAAGCAACGGGCCATGCGCGCACGCAAGGTCGTCATCCGGAAAGCAGGTGGGTATGAGCAGCTCCACCTTGAAGAGGTGAATCAGGATTCACCTGGAATCGGTGAGGTCCGGGTGGCCACCGAAGCCATTGGGGTGAACTATGCGGACTGCGTCATCCGCATGGGGCTGTACGCCTCCGCGAAGGAGTATGTGGGGTGGCCCATCACCCCGGGCTTCGAGTTCGCCGGCCACGTGGATGCCGTGGGACCGGGCGTGGAAGACCTGGCACCCGGAGCGCGAGTGTTCGGCGTGACGCGCTTCGGTGGTTACGCCACCCACGTCACGGTGCCCCGTCACCAGGTGTTCACATTGCCCGCGCGGCTGAGCATGGAGCAGGCCGCGGGGTTCCCCACGGTGTTCCTCACCGCGTACTACGCCCTGTTCGAACTGGCGCACCCGCGTCCGGGGGCCAACGTGCTAGTGCACTCGGCGGCCGGAGGCGTGGGTGGGGCGTTGCTCCAGTTGGGTCGCATCGCCGGGTGCCGGATGGTGGGCGTGGTGGGTGGGACGCACAAGGTGGAGACGGCTCGCGCGCAGGGGGCGGAGGTCGTCATCGACAAGAGCCGGGAGGACTTGTGGAGCGCGGCCAAGAAGGCGGCGCCCCGTGGATATGACGTGGTGCTGGATGCGAACGGGCCGTCCACGCTGCGCGACAGCTACAAGCACCTGGCGTCGCCGGGGAAGCTCGTCATCTACGGCTTCCACTCCATGCTGCCGCGCACCGGCGGGCGGCCAAGCTACGCGAAGCTGGCCTGGGACTGGCTGCGCACGCCGCGGTTCGATCCGCTGACGCTCACCAACGACAACACCAGCGTGCTGGCGTTCAACCTGTCGTACCTGTTCGAGCAGCGCGCCGTGTTGGAGGAGTCCATGGCGCGGCTCTTGGGCTGGTTGGAGGAGGGGAAGCTGGTGCCGCCACCGGTGAAGTCGTTTCCGTTGGACGCGGTGGCGGATGCGCACCGGGCACTGGAGTCCGGCGGCACGGTGGGGAAGCTGGTGTTGGTGCCGTGAGGGCGTGCGTCAGAGGGGGAGCTGCGCGCCCTGCAGGGTGAGGAGGCTCTGCGGGACGACCCATGCCGCCTCCGGGTCGGAGAGCACGCCGAGGTACGCGCCCGGCACCACATGGGCGCCGTGCGCCACCGGGACTCTCAACCGGAGGGGGACCTTTCGCGGCGCTGGGTGGGACGGGTGCCACGGGATGACGTGGAGGTCGAGCAGGTAGTGGATGCTGCGGCCGTCGCTGTCCCGCACCTGCTCCACGATGGCCGAATCCGTGATGCGCGCCCACGTCAGGATGGCGCGGCGCACGTGCTCAACGTGTTCGGCCTGGTTGTGCTGGCGGGCTTTGCTCTCCTGGCTGAACCGGAGCGCGGCGAAGATCCACGCCACCAGTCCGCCGATGAAGCCCACCATGGCCACGGCACGCTCGTTTTCGTAGAGGGCGTAGGCGCCCAGTAACGGAAGGCCGATGCCGATGATGATGGTGTTCGTGGTCCCTTGATAATGCGCGGGCGGCTTCGGCTGAACGCGCAGCGGTGGAGGCGGCCACGGTGGCGTGGCGCCCTCGGCGAGGGTCGACGGCGCGGGGCTCAATGCAACGAGCTGGGTGTTGTGGTGCGAGAGCATGTTCGTGACGACTTTCTGTGTGCCTGGGGTGACGCACATTCAGGCCGTGCTGTGTGTGTCCCGGCACGTACTTTCAAGCATGCGACGGCACGGCCGAAAGCCCCATTCTATCGAGCGGGCCGAGGCGCCTGTTGGGGAGCGGAGTCCTTCGCGGGAGGACCCTGGGGGCGTGCGCGCTGACGCTCCCGCATCATCGCGTCGATTCGGCGGCCCAGCGCAGGGATTCGCTGCGTGTAGCTGATGGACGTGCTGACGTAAGGGAAGCCGTCTTCGCCCTTCGCGAAGTCCGCCGCGTCGGCCACTTTCGCGTCGTAGTAGCGGTAGCCCAGGTTGGACAGGAACACGACGATGTATCGGCGCCAGGGCTTGCCGGGCAGGGAGCGGACGATGCCGCCGTCGCTGCCGTAGTTCTCCGTCAGCCCTGTCTTATGGAGGAATGTGACTTCCGCCGTCGCGTTGCAGGGGCGCGTGTCCCGGCCGAAGGCGGTCTCCGCCGCCGTTACGGTGCCGTCCTCGGAGTTCACCCATCGAGTAGGGACGGCCGCGGGGATGCCTGGCTCCGCGCGGGCATCTCCGCACAGCAGCGTGGATGACAGCGCTTCGTGCAGGGCCTGGTCGGCGAGCAGGGATTGGAGGTGGGTTCTGGACGCGCCAGAGAGTTCCTTCGCCGTCACCTCGCGGCCCGATGCGGTGCGCCAGAGGGCACCGGGGCCTCCTTCGATGAGCAGCAACAGCCGCGCTGTATCCAGCGCTGTCATGTGAATCTGGCCGGGGTTCCAGCTCCGGCCTGTCACCGGGGACGTGCCATGGACTTGCAGCGTGTCCAGGCCCAGCGCCGCCAGCTCCGCGTTGAGGCCCGCCATCGCGCCTTGTTCGTGGAGCAGCTTCACCAGGGCCTCGGTGGCGGTGTTGTCCGATTCGGTCACCATCGGCTCCAGCCAGTCACGTATCGGGCGCGTGCCCTTGTCCTCGGTGTCTCGGAGGAAGCGCCAGGGCTGGTCCAACGTGAGGTGCCCCTGGTCCACCCACCGGAGGACACGAAAGGCGATGAGCAGCTTGAAGAGCGAGGCGGGGTAGGGCGCCATGAAGCGGAGCGGCGCTTTGTCTCGTCCGGGGACCAGGGGCTCCGTGGGTGTGGCCTCGTGGGCGCCGCTGTCCCAATGGTCCAGATTCCACGCTGTGTAACGCACTGCCGTGGTGCCCAGCGTTTCGACGTCGATGGGGACGACGGCGCCACCTGGGTAGTCGCGCGACAGCAGCACGTTGGCGGCGGCCGTGGGGCGGCTCCGGGCATCCAGTTCGATGACGGCGACGTCGACGTAGGGCGCGTGGGCGATGCGCGCACCGTCGCGCTTGAAGTCGAGCACCTGGTCAAAGCCTGCGTCCCGCACGGCCGCGAGGAGTGACTGCTCCAGCGTGGCGGAGGCTTTGGCGCGGCGTGTGCGTTCAGTGGATGCGGCTCCTGCTTCCGCACCCAGCAGGAGGAGCATTGCGACGAGCAGCCATGGGTGGGATGGGGGCTGCATGTCGTGTGGCTCTCCGAACGGGTGGGGCGGTGACGGTGAGGCGGGTTGCTTGCCCGCTTCCCTTTCCTGAGCCGGGCGCGATGCCGCCGGGTTCAGCTAGCGTGGATACCATGCCCATCGTCCATGACTGGCTGGCACGGCGTGCCGCGCTGGCCCCTGAGCGTACCGCCCTCATCGACGCCGACCATGGCGAGCGACGCATCTCCTTTCGTGAATGGAACGATTCGGCTTCGCGTACCGCCGCTTTCCTCCACCATGTGCTGGGCGTGGGGCGAGGGGACCGTGTGGCGGTGCTCGCCTACAACTGCGTCGAGTTCCTCGACCTCTTCTTCGCGTGCGCGAAGCTGGGCGCCGTCCTCCAGCCTCTCAACTGGCGGCTGAGTGCCGCGGAGCTGGGAGCACTACTCGCGGATGCCGAGCCAGTGGTGTTCGTCTTCGGGCAGGAGTTCCGAGCCCAGGTGGAGGCCGTGCGGTCTGGCGCGTCCTTCGTGCGCCACTGGCTCAGTCTCGCGGCTCCAGGGCCGCGCGAGCGGGCCTTCTCCGAGCGCGACACGCAGACGGACGTGGCCCTCCCTCCGCTGGAGCTGGAGGAGGATGCCCCATGGGTGCTCTGCTACACGGGTGGAAGCACCGGTCTGCCGAAGGCTGCGGTGCTCACGCACCGCTCCATCACCGCCAACGCGGTGAACACGGTGATGGGCTGGGGCCTGACCGCCGATGACGTGGCGATCCTCAACGCACCGTTGTTCCATGCCGGAGGACTCAGCGTCTTCACCGCGCCGCTGGCTTACGTCGGCGGCGCATCGGTGGTGTGCCGGGGCTTCGATGTGGAGGGCGTGTTCGACCTCGTGCAGCGGGGCGTGGTGAGTCTCTTCTTCGGCGTGCCCACCATGTTCATCGAGATGCAGCGCCACCCGCGCTTCGATGCCGTGGACCTGTCACGCCTCAAGCTGGTCATCAGCGGCGGCGCGCCCTGCCCGGGCCCCGTTTTCGAGCGCTTCTTCGCTCGTGGCGTGGACTTCAAGACGGGGTATGGCCTCACGGAAGCGGGCCCCAACAACTTCTGGCTTCCGCCGGAAGACGTGCGCCGCAAGCCGGGGGCGGTGGGCGTGCCCCTGTTCCACGTCGAGGCTCGCATCGATGGTGAGACGCAGCCGGGCGACGTGGGCGAGTTGCTCTTGCGAGGCCCTCACCTGTGCGCGGGCTACTGGCGCCGTCCGGAGGACACCGCCCGCACCTTCGCGGACGGCTGGCTGCACACCGGCGACCTGGCCACGCGGGACGCGGAGGGGTGCTTCCGCATCGTGGGCCGCAGCAAGGACCTCATCATCTCCGGCGGAGAGAACATCTACCCGTCGGAAGTGGAGAGCGTCCTCGCGGGGCATCCCGATGTGGCCGAGGTCGCCGTCATCGGCGTGGCGGACCCCAAGTGGGGGGAGACGCCGCGCGCGCTCGTCGTCGCACGGCCGGGCACCTCGCCTTCGGCGGAGGCCCTGCTGCGCTTCTGCGACGGACGGCTCGCTCGCTACAAGACACCGAAGTCGATTCGTTTCGTGGAAGCCCTGCCGAGGACCTCCGCCGGCAAGGTCGACCGGCGCACGCTCGGTGCCGCGCACGGCGCGCCCTGAGTTGCCCACAAGTCCTCCCCAGGCCCGTGTCCCTGGCGGCTGCGCATCCGTTCGTGCCGGGCCGCCGATGTGCCGGTCACGCGGCAGGCCATCTTTGTCGAGCTGGCCGACGACGGAAGAGGCGCGTCAGGGCCTGGGTCGAGTCTGCACGCCCACCGCCAGGATGCGCATGGTCCGGACGTCCACGGCGTAGGTGGTGATGTCTCGAAGCGGCTTGCCGGAGATGGCTTCCACGGAGAGCGCCGGTGATGGCGGGCAGACGGTGTCGTTCTGCTGGAACTCAACCAGGACCACGCCCTCCGGCCCCGGCGCAGAAGTCACGTCGTAGGACTGTGGCAGGTAGAGGCATGCCTCGTCGGGGCGAACACCCGGGGGGATGGCTGCACCGCGTGGCCTGAAGTCATCCATGGCGAGTTGGATGGCCGCGGCGGTGTTCCCTTCCAGGTGAAGCATCCCTTCTGATGGGAGTTCGAGTGGGAAGGTGAAACCCGCCGCTTCTTCGGGTGTCGCTCGGGGAAGGAGCGGCGCGGTTGTGGCGCAGCCCACCGACAGGGCTCCGAGCATGAGGAGCGAAAGCGGCCCAGAGCGCGTCATGGCTGCTGCACCGCCAGGATGCGCCACGCGCGAGTGTCCACCGCATAGGTGGCACCCATGTCGGTGACGGGGCCGTCTTGCATGCAAGCACCTGCGCTGACGGAGAAGCGAACGAGGAGGATGCCTTCTGGCATGGGGGCGGTCCTCACGTCATAGGACTGGCGCTGGTTCAGGCAGACCTCCACGGGGGAAGCGTTGCCCGGAATGCGAAGGTGCCTGGGACGGAAATCATCCATCGCCAACTGGATGGCGGCCGCCGTTGCGGAAGGAATCTCGTGTCGGCCGTCAGCAGGAAGCGCATCCGGGAACTTGAACCACGCGGCTTCTTCCGGTGCGGCGCGTGGAAGCGTCGCGGGGCGGGGGATACATCCCGACAGCAACATGCAGAATGAGAGGACCTTGAACTTCATTCCGTCACCGTGGTGATGCGGCCGGTGGCCTTGTCTTCGGGAAGGATGCGTCCAACGAGTCTCCATTGCCGGGCTTCCCGGACGTACAGTTCGCCAGGCCGGGCCTCATTCGCATGGGGAACGAGCTTGTGGATGATGCACCGGGCGTCGAACTGGATGCGGATGAAGTACCGCTGAGTGTTCGCTCTGCGGTCCTCTTCCGACATGGGGGACGGCGACCAGGGGTGGCTGTGATAGTCGGCGATGACCGATGCCCGGCCGCGTGCGTCCTTGACGCTCATGGGGGCATAGCAGGTCTTTCGCCTGCTGGGGCCCACAGGGCGTTTCGTGCCCAGTGGAGACGGGAAGCTCGCGTGGTAGATGCCATCGCCCAGGGAATAGAGCGCCCCGCAGTACTCCTGGCCATGGTCGCGGTCCGTCGCGCCCGGTAGCCGCATGATGGCGGGGCAGAGCTGGTCGATGACCACGTCGATGTCATCGGAAGGGGAAATGGCCTCCCAGGGCCCCCGGACCCAGACACGCCGGCTGGTGGCGTTCACGAAGCCATAGTGCTCGGCTTCACGGGGCATCCCTGGGGCGCCAGCGCACGCGGCGAACCAGATGCTGGCGAAGAGCAAGCACCGATTGTGGCGCATTCCAGGGAGGCTAGCAGCCATGTGGGCCGCGGCCAATTCACCCCCGCGCCGTGAAGCGTCCGGCCAGGTCCTTCAGCTTGGACGCCCGTGCCCGCAGGTCTTCCACGGAGCGGGCAATCTGCTGCACGCCAGCCACCGACTCCGTCGAGCGCACCGAGAGCGCCTGGATGCTCCCGGCGATGCTCTCCCCCGACGCGGACTGGCGCGTGTTCTCGTCCGCCATCCGCTCCACCTTCCCGCCAATCTCATTCACCCCCGCGAGCAACCGCGACAGCGCGTCTCCCGCCGCCGAGGACAAGCCCAGCCCTTCTTGCGCCGCCGTGGTGCCCTGGCGCATCAGGTCCGCCGCCGCCCGCGTGTCCGCCTCGCTCCGGCTTAGCAGCGTCTGCACCTGCCCCGCCGCATCCCGCGTCCGGTTCGCCAGCTTGCGCACCTCACCGGCCACCACCGCGAAGCCCTTGCCGTGCTGGCCCGCGCGCGCCGCTTCAATCGCGGTGTTCACCGCCAATAACTGCGTCTCCTCCGCCACCTGCTGGATGAGCCGCAACATCTCCGCAGTCACCCGGCCAGAGGCCTGCAACCGCTCCACCGTCCGCGCCGAGCCCTCCACCACCTCCACGATTTCCGCCATCTTCCGCAGCGCCTGGCCCACCGCCGCGCCCCCCTCGCGCGCCACCTGACCGTTGTCCGCCGCCGTCTTCGCCGCCGTGCGCGCCGCCTCCGCTCCCTGCGACACCCGCGCGCTCATGCCCTGCACCGTCTGCGCCGCGCGCTGGAGTGAGTCCGACTGCTCCCGCGTCGTCACGGACAACGCATCCGCGGAGGCTCGGATGCGCTCCGCGTCCGCCGCCGTGGCGCCCGCCGCATCCACCAGCGCCGCCACCACCTCGCGCAGTCCCGTCACCATGGTGTTGAAGGCCGCCGCCAACTGGCCCACCTCGTCCGTGGAGCGCACCTCCACCCGGGCCTCCAAATCACCGCGCGCCACCCGGTGCGCCGCCTGCGCCAGCTCCCGCACCGGCCGCACCACCCGGCGCGACAGATATGCGCCGGCCATCAGCGCGAGCGCCAGCGCGCCGCCCACCGCCAGGAGGATGCGCTGGCGCACCGCCGCCACCTCGCGCTCGATGTCCTCCACGTACACGCCCGTGCCCAGCACCCAACCCCAGGGCGCGAAGAGCTTCACGTAGCTCTCCTTCGGAATGGCCTCCGGCGAGCCCGGCCGCGTGGCTTCGTAGGACACCGCGCCCTGGCCCTGGGCCCGCGCCAGCGTGACGATGTCCACGAACACCGGCTTGCCGCGCACGTCGCGGTAGCCCTTCAGGTCCTTGCCCAGCATGTCCGGCAGGTGCGGATGCATGACGAGCCGCGTGTCCAGGTCGTTGACCCAGAAGTACTCCACCTGTGAGTAGCGCAGCTGCTCCAGCAGCGCCGCGGCCTGCGTCTGGGCCTCCTGTCGCGTCAGCGCGCCCGACCGCTCACGGGCCTCGTAGACCTCCAACACGCCGTAGGCCGTCTCCACCGCCTGCTTCAGTCCCAGGATGCGGTCCGCGCGGAGCTGCTCCCGCAACTGCGGCAAGACGAACCCCAGGATGACGACGAGCAGCGGCAGCGCCACCACGCCCATCGCCACGCACAGCTTCACCAGCAAATTCCGGCCGACCGCCATCGGCCCTCAGCGTATCCGCCGCGTCGTCACCGCGCTCGTCCACCTGAGTCTGGAAATACCCCCGGTGTCAGTCCTGCAGGGGGTTCGCACACCCGGTGAGGTCTCCTGCGATTCATCAAGTCCTGTATTTCCAGATAGATATGAAGCGTGGTGAACCGCTTCTGCGCACGTTGAAAACATGAACCAACCCTAGAGGGCGGGACAGCGTGCAGGACTCGACGGAACCGTAGGAAAGTCGCCGCACAACGTATCAGGTCCTCCTGGCACCCAGGTGACTGCATGGGCCCGGAAGGCATGCGGAGGCCTCTCACTCGACGTTTTCCGTCGAGAAAAGGCATCGGCCGCGCGTCGTGGATGGACTCGCGAAGTCCACTGCGTGCACAGCAACCCTATGGGTGAACAATTGGAGACTGACCCGGCAAGTTCTGTCTGTCTGCCCCCATACGTCCTATGCCAGCGGCCAAACGTTCCGGGTCGGTAAGGCATGGACAAGAAACTCGCAACCACAATCGGAGCTGCCGCGCGCGTTGCTCGCACCCGCCTGGAGCTCACCCAGGCGGACGTGGCTGAGCGTATCGATGTGGCCACCGAGGTCTACGGGCGCTTGGAGCGCGGCGGGATGCTGCCCAGCGTGCAGACGCTGCTGAAGCTGTGCCACGAGCTCCACGTCTCAGCGGATGAGCTCCTGGGGCTCTCCGCGAACGCCGTCAACGGGGGCGCGCGTCCCGGTGACCCGCCCGCCTCGCCGCAGGAGCGCCCCGAGGTCCGGCGCCTGCTGCGCACCGTGCGTCCGCTGGAGCCCGCGAAGGTGAAGCTGTTGGGGCTGGTGGCCAACGCGCTGAACCGCCGCTGAGCCTCCGCCGCTTCAATCCCTCACAGCTCGGAGAGGATTCGGTTCAGCTCGTCAGGCTTCACGGGCTTGACCAGATGCCGGTCGAACCCGGCGCGCAGTGCCTGGTCCCGTCCTTCGGGGCTGCCGTAGCCCGTCATGGCCACCAGCCGGATGTCATTGCCCACCTGGGCGCGCAGCGTCTGCGCCACCCGGTAGCCGTCCAGCCCTGGCAGGCCGATGTCCACCAGCGCCAGCTCGGGCGTCTGCGCCACCGCGAGCGCCACGCCCTGGAGGCCGTCCGGCGCCACCGCCACCTGGTGGCCCCACAGCTCCAGCAGGTCGCGCATGGCCTGACGCGCATCCGAGTTGTCCTCCACCACCAGGACGCGCCGGCCGCGGCGGAGGTCCACCGCGTCGCGCGCGGGCGCGGACTCGCCCATCGTGGGGTCCAGGGGCAGCTTCACCACGAACTCGCTGCCGTGGCCGGGGCCGTTGCTTCGCGCCGTCACCTCTCCGCCGTGGAGCTGGATCAACTTGCGCACCAGCGTCAGGCCAATACCCAGGCCGCCGCGCGAGCGCTCCAGCGAGGTGTCCGCCTGCGCGAACAGCTCGAAGATGTGCGGCAGCACCTCCGGCGGGATGCCGATGCCAGAGTCCTTCACCCGCACCACCGCCTGGGCCGAGCCGCCCACGCCTTCCAGTTCCACATGCAGGTGGACGCCACCCGCGTCGGTGTACTTGATGGCGTTGTCGAGCAGGTTGGTGAAGACCTGCTCCAACCGCGTGGCATCCGCCCGCAGCCAGAGCGGACCGGAAGGCAGCGAGACGTCCAGGCTCAACCCACGCGAATCCGCCATGGGCTGCACGATTTGGAGCACCTGCCGCAGCACGGGCACCAGGTCCACGTTGCCGGGGCGCAGCTCCACCTTGTCGCGGGTGATGCGGCTGACGTCGAGCAGGTCATCCACCAGCCGCGCCAGGTGGTTTGTCTGGCGCTGGATGATGCCGCGCATCCGCGCTTCCTTGTCATCGCTGGCGGGCCTGCGCTCCAGGATGCCAATGGCTGTCATGATGGCGGCCAGCGGGTTGCGCAGCTCGTGCCCCAGCATGGCCAGGAACTCGTCCTTGCGGCGGTCCATCTCCGCCAGCTCATTGGCGCGGTTGCGCGCCACCTGCTCCGCGTGGCGCAGGCGCAACAGCGACTTCACCGTGGCGATGAGCTCCGCGCCCTCGAAGGGCTGGGTGAGGTAGGCGTCCGCGCCGCCGTCCAGGCCGCGCACCTTCTTGTCGGAGGTGACGAAGGTGGCGGAGGTGTGCAGCACCGCCATGGCCGCGGTCTGGGGATTGGCGCGCAGCCGCTCGCAGACCTCGTAGCCGCTGATGTCCGGCAGCTTCACGTCGAGGATGACGACGTCCGGGCGGTGTTGCTGCGCCATCAGCAACGCGCCCATGCCGGTGGCCGCCTCCAGCACGTTGTAGCCCGCCAGCGAGAGCAGCCGGTTGACGAGGTAGCGGGTGGCGTCGTCGTCGTTGACGTTGAGGACGGTGGCCAGACGGGGCTCAACCACGGCGGCTTGCCTCCTGCTGCAACGCTTGGGAGCCCAGGCCGGCCTTGGACAGTGCGTCCCGGATGCGGGTGATGGCCACCTCGCGGCTCAGCGTGTGCTTGGCGAGGATGGCGGCCGTCTCCTTCGCCAGCCGCGAGCGCTCGGCCTCCTTCAGCTCGTGCGAGGTGTGGAGGATGACGGGGACGTCACGCGTGCGCGGGTCCGCCTTCAGCTCGTCCAGCACGTCGAAGGCGGTGATGTCCGGCAGCACGAAGTCCAGGAAGATGAGGTGCGGGGACTTCTCCCGCGCCAGCTGGACGCCTTCCTTGCCGCCAGCCGCCTCCAGCAGGACGTAGGGCATGTCCTTGAGGAGCTGCTTGAGCAGGTACCGGTGCACATCATCGTCGTCGATGATGAGGATGCGCTCCACCGGGCCGGTGCGGGCCATGGCCTGCAGCTTGCGTTGCAGCCGCACCTCGTCCACCGGCTTGAGCCAGAACTCGTCGGCGCCCAGCGCGCGGGCCTTCTGCTCGCGGTCCGTCACCGTCACCACCAGGATGGGGATGTCGCGGGTGGCCTCGTTGTTCTTCATGTCCGCCAGGAAGCCCCAGCTCGTCTCGCCCTCCAGCATGACGTCCAGCACCATGGCGGCGGGGCGCACGCGCTCCAGCACGCGCCGGGCCTCATCCGTGCTGCGCACCGGCAGCACCTGGAAGCCGGAGCGCGCCAGGTACTTCTCGTAGAGGAAGAGCGTCTGCCGGTCGTCCTCCAGCACCAGCACCGGGGCCCGGCTGGGGTCCAGGTGCTCGCTGCGCTCCGTCAGGCCGGTCATCTCCGTGACCTCCATGTGGACGCGCGGGAGGGTGACGGTGAACGTGGCGCCCTGTCCCAGCGCGCTCTTCACGGTGAGCGTGCCGCCCAGGAGCTCCGTCAGCCGGCGCGCCAGCGGCAGGCCCAGGCCGGTGCCCTTCGCCTTGCGTTGCAGGTGGCTCTCCACCTGCGAGAACTCCTCGAAGATGCGCTCGTGGTGCTCCGGCGCGATGCCAATGCCCGTGTCCTGCACGGTGAAGACCACCGTGTCCCGGGGGCCGGGCGCCGCTGACACCGTGACGTGGCCGGACTCGGTGAACTTCAGCGCGTTGGACACCAGGTTGCGCAGCACCTGGCTCAGCCGGGACTCGTCCGTCTCCAGCTCCAGCGGCGCGTCTGGCTCCACCAACCGCAGCTCCACGGGCACACCAGGCGGCAGGAGCGGTTTCATCATGCCGCGCAGCGCGCTGAGCACCTCGCGCACCACGAAGCGGCTGTGGCGCAGCGCCGCCTTGCCGGCCTCCATCTTGGAGAGGTCCAGCAGGTCATTCACCAGCTCGAAGAGGGCCTCCGCGGAGTTGCGGATGAACTGGACCTGCTTCTCCTGCTCGGAGCTCAGGGGGCCGTTGATGGGGTTGAGCAGCACCTTCGACAGGCCGAGGATGGAGTGCAGCGGGGTGCGGAACTCGTGGCTGACGTTGGCCACCACGCGGCTCTTGATTTCCGCGGCCAATTGGAGGCTTTCGGCCTTCTCATCCAGCGCGGCGTGGAGGCTGCGCACGCCGCGGTTGGACTCCTCCAGCTCGTTGTTGAGGCGGGCCAGTTCGTCCGCGCGGCGCTTGAGCTCGCGCTGCTGGCGCTCCGTCTCACGGTGGAGCGCGGACATCTCGCTCAGGGTGGTGCTCACCCGCTCGAGCGCGCTGCCGTAGTCCTCCGGCACCAGGCTGCCCACCAGCAGCACGCCTCCGTCATGGGGCCGGGCGCGGAAGGCGAACGTGGTGGGCACCTGGTCCCGGCAGAGGATGAGCTCCCAGCCCTCCACCTTCTCGTCGCGCGCCTGGACCAGCAGCCGGTCCACCTTCTCCTCAGTGCCCTGGGCCGCCAGGCCGCGCAGCGTCTGTCCGGGATTGGCGGCGAGGACGTTCCGGGCGCGAGCGTCCACCCAGGTGAGGGTGCCGCCCGCGTCGCAGGCCAGGGCGACCTCGCGGCTGAGGTCGTCGAAGAACTGCGGCTCGGCGGAGGCGGGAAGCCTCATGAACGAGTCTCCTCCCAGGACACCCCCGCTTCGGCGAGGAGTGTCCGTGCTTCGGGGTGACGAGAGCCCAGCACGGACTTCAACATGCCCAGCACACTGGGAAATGCCAGGAGGCCAAATCCGCGCCGCGGCCAGAAGCCGGCGTACCAGCGCACATGGTCGCCCAGCAGGTCGGGCTTCCCGGCGGCGAGCGCGTCGGCCACGTAGGACAGCTGCAACTGGAGCTCTTCCTCCAGGCGGGGCTGGTCCTCGGGGATGATGTAGAGCGTGAGGCGCGCCGTGGCGGCGCGCGCGAGCTCGGGCGCCTCCTCTTCCAGCAGGCGGGCTGGACCCTCCTGGTAGCGCAGGGCCTGTCGCGCGGCGCCCACGTAGTCGTGGGGTTCGCTCCCGGGGCCCCAGCCTTCCGCTTCCAGCGCGGCGGCCAGCCCGGCGAAGTGCCGGTCCAGATGGCGCGAGCACATGCCGCGCGACACCAGCAGGGTGCGCAGCCAGCAGGCGTAGCCCTCCAGGACAGAGGGGAGGTGCTCGTCCAGGGCCTGCACCAGGTAGCGGATGTGGAAGCGCGCGTCCTCGTCACCGAAGCGCTGCGCGCGCTCCAGCCCGTAACGGGCGGCCCAGAAGGGGTCCTGATAGAGCGCCTCCTGAGAGGCGGTGGCCAGCCGGTCCGCCCGTGCTTCCACGCTCTTGCTCACGCTCTCCATGGTGCTTTCAGACTCCCAGGACCCGGCAGGCGGACGCGACGAACTGCCGCGCGTCCTTGCCGAAGAAGTTCACGCCCAGCTCCTCCTCCAGTCCGGGGGCCCAGTTGAAGGCCAGGCCGCCCACGGCGATGGGGACCTCCGGGAGCGTCCTGCGCACGTGCGCCACGGCGTCGCGGAGCGCGGGCAGGTGGTACGTCATCGTCACGGAGAGGGCGACCAGGTCCGGACGAAGCTCGTTCGTCATGCGGGCCAGGTGCTCCGGTGGAACGTTGGCGCCCAGGAAGCGCACGTCGAAGCCGGCCATCTCCAGGAAGTCGCTGGACATGCGCGCGCCCACTTCATGCAGCTCGCCCTGGACGCAGGAGACGAGGACGACTTTGCCGTTGAATGAATCCCTGGGCAGGTGCCGGTACAGGTGCGCGAGCGCGAGCTGGGAGACGGCGGTCGCCAGGTGCTCCTGCGCCACGGAGATGACGTTCTCCTGCCACAGCCGGCCGATTTCATACTGGGCGGGCTGGATGACCTCCAGGTGCAGCGTCTGGAGGGGGATGCCCCGCAGCAGTCCCTCGTCCACGAGCAGCCGCAACGCCTCGCGCCGGTTCCCGGCGAGCTGCGCTGCGAGATACGCATTCAGCAGGCCCGTCAGGGCGGAGTCATTGGAGGTGAGCACGGGCGCCGGGAAGGGGAGGGCGAGAGGGCAACGTACCGGGGTTGTGTTTCTCAGTTACAGCGAACTGGCCCCGATTTCATCGCCAACCTGACAGTGCCCGGCCCTTCTTTCACGCGCTCGCGTGCCCGCTTGCTTGTAGCTTTTACCGATTCGGAGGGCGGCATTGTACCTGGGTACAAGGACGCCGCGCGGATTCCCGAAGAGTCCCCAGGAAACACGGGACTGAAAAGTCCGAGTGACAGTTCTCCGTGGCCGCGGTGTTTCCCTGTCCGCGGCAACCGAGGGAGGCGAGCGAGCGGTGTCAATCGATGTGGAGGCCTACTACCGGCGCTATGGCCCCCAGGTGCTCCGGCGCTGCCGCTTCCTCTTGCGTGACGAGGAGAAGGCCGTGGACGCCATGCACGACGTGTTCGTGCAGTTGCTGCGCTACCAGGGGGCGCTGAAGGACGCGGCGCCGTCGAGCCTGTTGCACCGGATTGCCACCACGGTGTGCCTCAACAGGCTGCGCGGCGCGAAGCGGCGTCCGGAGGACCGGGAGGACGAACTGGTGCTGCAGATTGCCTCCGCCGACGACACCGAGTCCCGCACCGCCGCGCGCGGCCTGCTGGACCGCCTCTTCGGCCGGGTGCCCGCGTCCAGTCAGGACATCGCGGTGCTGCACCTGGTGGATGGGATGACGCTGGAGGAGACGGCCCGCGAAGTGGGGCTGTCCGTGTCCGGCGTGCGCAAGCGCCTGCGGGCGCTGACGGCAGTGCTGCAAGAGCTGGAGCTGGAGGCCGCATGACATCCGCCCACCACCGCACCCCGGATTGGTTGCTGGAACGAATCGCCCTGGGCGAGCTGCCGCCCGCGGAGCTGGCCGCCGCCCGCGCCCGGCTGGCCGAGGAACCCGACGGTCTGGCTCGGCTCGCGGCGCTGGAGTCCGACACGCGCGCCACGCTGGAGGCGCTGCCGCCCGCCCGGGTGGTCCGCGAAGTGGAAGCGCGTGCGGCCCGGCAGGACGCGCCCCGCCCGGCCTTCCGTCTGTCGCCCGCGTGGGGCCTGGTGCCGGCGCTCGCCGCGGTGGCGCTGGTCATGGTGGCCCTGCCTTCCTCGGAAACCGGGCACGGCACGGCCCCGGGAGACACCCGGGAGGTCACGCGCATCAAGGGGCTGGCGCCGCAGCTCGTCATCCACCGGCAGTCCGCCGCCCGCCCGGAGCGGCTGGCCGACGGGGCCGCCGCCGCCGCGGGTGACGTGGTGCAGGTGGCGTACATCGCCTCGGGCCGCTCACATGGCGTCATCGTCTCCCTGGATGGCAACGGCGCCGTCACCCTCCACGCGCCGGACGAGGGCTCCCAGTCCATGGCCCTGGTGCCGTCGGGAACGCAGGTGTTGCCGCGCGCCTACGAACTGGACGATGCCCCGGGGTTCGAGCGCTTCTTCTTCGTTTCGTCCGATGCGCCCTTCGACGTGGCGGTGGTGCTGGCCGCCGCGGAGGCCCTGGCTGGAAATCCCGACGCCTCCTCGGCACCTCTGTCATTGCCCGGGAACTTGACGCAGGCCTCCCTCACGCTGGAAAAGCATGAGTGATGAAATCCTTTGCGCTCCTCGCATTCGGGCTGTGGGCGGGGACAGCCACCGCTGAGTCCCGGTACGCACCCCGCCTTTCGCTGATGGGCGAGCAGGGGGCCTTCGCCCAGCAGTCGGGGGACGAGGTCTCCGAGTCCTCCTCGCGAGGGCTGCGCCGGGGCTCCACCCACATGGAGTTCTGGTTGAGCGACATCCAGGTCGCCAACATGGGGGTGAAGCTGGGCGGCGGGGCCGTCTACTTCACGCTGATGGCGGGCCTGGAGCCGGGCCGCGACGCGCGCTTCAGCTTCGCGGCGGGCGTGGGCGGGCACATGACGCTGTCCCAGCGGCTCTGGGTGGACCTGGACGTGACGGGCGGCGCCGTCCAGCCGGTGCGCAACCCGCTGGAGGGTGACGGCGGCAATGTGCTGGGGCAGGCCCGCTTGATGCTGGGCTTCCAGCTCATGCCCCGCCTGGCCGTGTTCGCCGGGCCCACCTACAACGCGTGGTTCTCCTGGGGCGCGTCGGACTTCGACTCCATCACCCGGCTGTCCATCCGGGAGACCCATCCGGAGCCGGATCAACGTCTCCAGCACTGGCCCGGCGTCCAGGTGGGCCTCCACATCTGAGGCCCGCCCGGAAGGGTGGTTTCAGTTTTCGACCTTGCTGGCGCGCAGGACGGTGGCCGCGCCCGCGGGGCCCGCGTTGGGCCGCGTCTCCAAGGTGCCCTGAATCTTGAGCCCGGTGCCGTCCAGCGTCTTTCGGATCAACGCATCCGTCTGCTCGTCCGAGCCCTTCGTCACCGCCGACAGCTCCAGCTCGTGCACGGGGATGGGCTCCGCGTCCGGCTTGTCCACCGGGAAGGCGTTGTAGGTGGGGCAGGGCGGGGCGAAGCAGCGCACGCCACTGTCCTTGACGATGTAGACGGCGCTCTCACCCGGCTTGGGCTGGGAGTCATGGCTGGGCGGTGGGGTCATGGTGGGCGTTCCGTTCTCGCTGGAGGGGGGGCCATTCTCGCTCGCCAGTGGAGAGGACGTCGCGGCGGGCGACTTGCTACATCCGGAGACGAAGCCTACGACAAGGGCGGCGAGCACCAGCGAGCGGCTGTTCATGACGGGCTCCAGGGGAGGAAAGAGGCGCCAGTGTGCTCTGGCCCGTTGCCGGGGGCCAGTCTGTCTCGTGAATTGGTGACTGGCGGTCAGTTGCAGATGGACATTGCTGTTCTCCGTCGCTCAGGGTTCGTTGACGGACTGGAGTGCAGGGGCTACATCCGGCCTCGTAGATCGGCCTTCGCGGCCGAGACCCGTAAGGACGCCCTCCGATGGAATTCCGCATCGCCGCCGACGAGCTGAAGAAGGCCCTCTACCGCGCCCAGGGCATCGTGGAGCGCAAGACGACGATGCCCATCCTGGCGAACGTGCTCGTCACCGCGAACAAGGGCGGCATCACCGTCACCGCGTTCGACCTGGACATCGGCGTCGTGTCCGAGCACCCGGCCGAGGTCATCAAGACGGGCGCCGTCACGCTGAGCGCCAAGTACGTCTTCGACATCGTCCAGAACCTCCCGGACGCGCAGGTCACGCTGAAGAAGCTGGCCAACAACTACGTGGACATCTCCAGCGGCTCGGCCCACTTCAAAATCGTGGGCATGGCGGCCGAGGAGTACCCCAAGCTGCCGAAGGAAGAGAACGCGCCCCTGGTGCAGGTGGGGGGCAACACGCTGCTGGAGATGATCAAGAAGACGCAGTTCGCCATCTCCAGCGACGAGACGCGCTATATCCTCAACGGCGTCTTCTTCGAGCCCCAGTCCACCGGCAAGGTCCGCATGGTGGCGACCGACGGCCACCGTCTGGCGCTGGTGGAGCGCGAGCTGCCGGGCGACTTCAAGCTCAAGAGCGGCGTCATCATCCCCCGCAAAGGCCTGATGGAGCTCAAGCGCCTGCTGGACGAGGCGCCGGATGCGGAGTGCTACCTGGGCTTCGCGGAGAACTCGGCGCTGTTCAAGAAGCCGGGCCTCACCATGGTGATGCGCCTCATCGACGGCCAGTTCCCGGAGTACCAGCGCGTCATCCCCAAGGAAGGGGAGAAGGTCGTCCTGGTGCCCAAGGTGCGCCTGCTGGAGAGCCTCAAGCGCATCGCCCTGCTGTCGGCGGACAAGAGCAACGCGGTCCGCATCGGCCTGGAGGAGAACCAGCTCATCATCACCGCGAGCAACCCGGACCTGGGCGAGGCCAAGGACGTGCTGGAGCTGGCCTACCGCGGCAACGGCATCACCATCGGCTTCAACGCGCGCTACCTGATGGATGTGCTCTCCGTGACGGAGACGGACGAGGTCTCCTTCGAGCTGGGTGACGAGCACAGCCCCGGCGTGCTCCACGCCCCCGGCGACCGGAGCTTCACCGCCGTCGTCATGCCCATGCGCGTGTGAGTCGGGTGGGCCCCCTCGAGAGGGCCCGCACCGTTCACTCGTGTCGCGTCGGCCCCCTGGGGGGCCTGACACCCGGCCGGTGCCTTCCTATGGTGAGGGCATGGCCACGCACCCGGACAACCTGCGCGCCCGGCTGGAGGACCGCGCGGACCTCCTGGAGGCCACGCGTCTTCGCTATCGCGCCCTGCGCGGCATGCTGGCGTCCTTCTTCTGGAAGCAGCGGGTGCGCTCGGAGTTCGAGTTGCTGCTGGAGGTGGCGCGCGCGCAGCCGGAGGTGGACGCCACCCTGGCCGCGCTGAAGCGCCGCGCCGCCGCGGAAGGGTGGCCGGTGAACGCCGCGCCCATGAAGTTGATGCGCGAGGTGGAGCGCCTGCGGGAGGACGTGCGGCGCGTGGCCTTCAAGCGGCTGCCTGCGGAGGGCCAGCCCGCGACGCTGGGCGAGGCGCTGCTGAAGTTGGAAGAGACGGTGCTGGAGGCCGGGCCGCTCCTGGGGCGGCACATCTGGGCGCGGGCGGTGGAGCTGTTGCCGCGCAACCTCCCGGAGCTGCGCGCCGCGTGCGCCGCCGCGGAGGTGTTCGAGCACGTCTTCAAGCGGCCCGCGCCGGAAGGGGTGCTGCCCTTCACGGTGGAGGAGGCGGAGGCGCTTCAGCGGGCCTTGCCGCTGGCGGAGACGGCGCTGGCGGCGCTGTGGCAGCGGCTGGAGCACTTCGATACGCGGGGGCAGGTGAAGGGCTTCCTGCAAGCCCGCGTCTCTCGCGCGCCGCAGCGGGTGCCTCGCAGTGGGCCGGAGCTGCTGCTGCACGTGGCGTTCTGGCGGGGCGTGGCTTGGGCGCGGCTGCGCGCTTCGTTGGAGGAGCGGTTGGCCCCGGTGGTGCCCGCGGACGCCGAGGTGCCGGCGCTGTTGGTGTGGCTGGCGGCGCGCGAGGGGCGCTTCGAGCGGGGCGCGGAGCCTCGGATGGGCGGGCCGGGGCTGTTCGCGCCCGAGGCGCCTGGCTCGCAGCTGCGGACGGGCGGGGCCGTAGGGCTGCGCGGCGTGGGCGTGGAGGGGGCCGGGGAGGTGCGGCTTCCGGCCTGCGAGGTTTTTGGCGAAGGGCGCGCCGGGCTCTTCGAACTGGCCGCGCAGCTGGCGGCGCTGTCTCGCGAGCGTCCCGTGGGCACGTGGGATGAGGAGACCGCGTGGGCGCGGCTGTGGAACGCGGCGCAGCGGGCTCGAGGCGAGCAGGGCGAGGACGTGGAGCGGCTGCGGGACGCGCTGCGGCTGTTCATCCTCCTTCGCGGCCAGGGACAGACACCCGCGCGCCTGTTCTCTCCCGAGCGGGCGCGGGTTCCCACGGTGGAAAGCGGGGCCGACGCGGGGGCGGCCGTGAAGGACCTTCCCGCGCTGGTGCATGCGGCCCGCGCGGCGGCGTGGCGCGGACGCTAGGCCGCGGCGCGGGGGCCTACGGCGGAGGGGCCGGCATTGGCTGTGTTGGGCTTGCTCTCATGGGGGCTGTGGCCGCACGGCGGCGTGGCCGCGGCGCGGGGGCCGGCATTGGCCCTGTTGGGCTTGCTCTCATGGGGGGATGTGGCCGCGCGGCGGCTAGGCTGCGGCGCGGGGGCCTACGGCGGAGAGGCCGGCATTGGCCGTGCTGGGCTTGCTCTCAGGGGTGTCTGTGATGGCCGCGCGGCGGCGTGGCGGAGACGCTCGCCACCGCGTGTGGGGCCAAGAAGACAGTCACGCGGGCGACAGCGTGGCCTGTCCGGCTTGATGCTCGCTGACGGGCAGCAGCCGCGATGCCAGGCCCGCGAGGAGCGCGTCCTCTGTCAGGGCCACGGCCACATCCGGAACGCCTAGCTTCTTCGTGGCGGTGCGCCGCAGCGAATAGAAGGCCCAGCTCGATGCCAGCGCCGCCAGGGCGCCCAGGGCAGCCGCCGCGAGCCGTCCGCCGCGTTGGCGCTCTGTCGTCACCGAGGCCGCGGCCAGGGCACCCGACAACATCCGGCCCGTCAACGGCACGGCGGCGACACGCGGGGGCGCCATCGGCAGCTTGTCCGCGACAAGCTCACCCACGGCGAGCAGGCCCAGCACGCGCGGCGTCCACGGATGCGCCAGGGTCCTGGCGAGCCGGTTCTCGCTGTCGGGCTGTGTCTTCGTGAGCCAGCGGCTCGCCAGCGCCGGCGCGCTCATGCTCCGCATTCCCGCCAGCACGCCCAATCCCAGGGCCCTCAACCCGTGTCCTCGATTCATGGCCTCTATCTCCTCCTCCAACTGCGTTTCTCGCCGCCCTGGCGCCCGCTGCGCGAAGAACTGCACCGGGGCCGTTCCCAGCGCATGGCCGGCGTGCGCCAGCCGGCCGTGGCTCGCGAGCTGACCGACGAGCTCCGGGTGCTTCAACGCCAGCTCGCGCACCCGCACGTGCGTCAGCCGGTGCCACGCGCGCTGATAGCGCGGAGCCACCATCGCGAAGCCCAGCCGGCTCCACCAATTGGGGAACTGGCCGGGACGCCAGGCCGCCTCGATGTGGAAGCGCACCTCGCCGCTCTCGTGCTCCTTCTTGAGCAGGAACCACTCGCGCCCGGCCTCGATGTGTCCATCGAGCGTCTCGAAGCTGAAGCCGAAGATGCTGCACCCCTCGTCGTGCTCCTCGCGCGTGCCTCCCACCCGCACGCCGCACAGGTAGCGCAGCTGCTGCCCCAGCGCGCGCAGCTCCAGCAGCACCGTGCGGCCCTGCATCGGCTCCTCGGCGGAGAAGTGCCAGGCGACGATGCGCGGGTCGGAGAAGTCGAAGGTCTCCAGCACCTGCTGGGCGCGCTCGAAGAGTCCGCCCGGGGCAGGGCGCCCTGGCGACTCGCGGCCGAGCACGCTCTCTGAGCGGACCTGGCTCCACCCGCCCTGCAGCGTCATCTCTCCGGAGACCTCCGGGAAGTTGCGCGCCAGCGAGCGAGCCCGCGCCAGCCGGGGCACCATTTCCTCTTCCGTCCAGCCGGAGAACCAGCGCCACTCAATCATTGTCTTCCGTCTCCCCGCGCCAGGAAGGTGGGCCCGTGGGCGGTGTCGCCGCCGGGCGGTTCGTCCTCCAGCTCGGTGGTGTCCGCGTGGATGACGCCATGCACCCCGTCACCGGCCGTCAGCGCGGCGCGCAGGACGAACTCGGTCCAGGTGTTGGTCTGCATGGCGTCTCCGGCGGTGACGAAGCCGAGGTAGTGGAACGTCGAGCCGGAGCGCGCCCGGCTGCGGATGTGGAAGATGACATCGTCGCGCGCGTTCCGGTAAGCGCCGAAGGTGATGCGGCCCGCCTCCGGGTGCCCGTGGAGCGTGCCGAGCGTGAAGCTCTGGGCGTCCTGGTGGATGACGCGCACGGCGAAGGTGCCCGCGCCCTGAATCTTCACCGTCAGCTCGTCGCCCAGTTCCAGCGGCTGGCCCCCGCGTTCCGGGTGTCCGCGCTCGAAGACGCAGAGTTCGGACGGAGCGAACTCTGCGAAGCGCACGGCCACCCAGCGCATGAGCTCCTTGGGGGAGACCCGGCAGTCGCGGATGACCGCCCAGTAGTCGCGCTGGAGCAGGGGGCCTGCCCCTTCTTCAGGGAGCTGCAGTTCGCCTGACGGGTTGGCATCTGTGTGCATGGACTCGCTCGCCATCTCGCCGTTTGCCTCCATCGGTCACACCATGATGGGGACCGCTCCGCTGAGCTGCATGGCGCGGCCCGGCGGAAGAGCGCTGCATGCGGCGGGCCTGTCTGCCCGCCCTGGGAGGGAGCATGGAGATGGACGTCAACCCGGCGAGCCGGGCTTCGGAGCATGAGTACATGGACGTGCCCCCGGTGGTGCGGGCGGAGCACGCCGAGGCGTCACTGACGCGCTTGATTGAACAGCAGACGGCGAAGGTGCCCTCGCACGTGTTCCTGGTGGCGAGCCTCGTCTCGATGGGCGCTTCCTTCGTCTTGGAGGTGACGGGCCGCTCGCGCCCCAGCCGCTTCATCGGCCAGTGGGTGTCACCCCTGCTGGTGATGGGCGTCTACAACAAGCTGGTGAAGATTTTCGGTCCGCGGTGAGGCTGTGTGCCCATGCGGCCCATCGCGTCGTGGTGAAGAACACCGCGTTCCGTGCCTCGTATGAGGTGGAGGGGGCACGGAAGGTGAGAAGCCGAGGGCCTCGGGGCGTAACGTGCCGTTCCAAACAGGATAGGGTCCGCTTGAGATGCGCATCCATCCTGGCTTGGGGCTCTCACTGCTTGTTGCGTTCTGGCTGGGTTGCTCCACCACCGCAAAGACTCCCATTCAGCGAGGAGCGCACGCGGCGACGGAGGCGTGTTCCGCTTCGCATGAGGACCGTTGCGTCAGCCTCCTTTGCGAGGGGGACTCATGTGGCTTCTACCGCTGCGAGGACCTGCTCGGTGAAGTGGAGTTGGCGCGCTTTCCTCCCGCACGTCCGCCTGTGGCCGCGTCAGCGCCGGGCCGTGGACCTCGGAGAAATTGGGGAGGTGGGCAGCAGCTTCCACGCGGGGCTGTCATGGTCTTCCCCAACTGGAATGGTGGTTCCTCGCGGGTCATTCCTCCGTCGCACCGGCTAACGCCCGGTCGCTGGGAAAAGCACCACATCTTCCCGCAGGCAGAAGACCTGGCTCGATGGTTCGAAGGGCAGGGCGTGAAAATCCACAGCTACACCATGCCCATTCCTCGTGACGTGCACCGGCGGATTCATGGGCCCCTTGGCAATGGTGGCGCGTGGAACAAAGCATGGCGTGAGTTCCGAGACCGGAACCGGAACGCGAGCGCAGAGGAGATTTTCAAGCATGCGGGGGAGTTGATTCATCGCTTCGAGCTCATCGGTGGTCCGATTCAGCCCTATTATTCCCGCCCTGGCGCGTAGGGACCCATGACCCGATTCTTCTGGCTGCGTGAAGACGAAGCGGCAACGGCCGCCTTCAGTGGAAGCTTCAACGCCGCGCACAAGTGGAGTCTGCCCGGCGTGAAGTGCTCCGCCTGTGGCACGACCTGGAGTTCCTGGGGGAACCACTATCCCCTCGTGGACCTGTCGCAGCTGCCGGAGCGTGCCGCGTTCGAGAAGGCCCGGCCGGAGTCGTTCACGGAGTTCTCCCGTCTTCGGGAACTGGTACGCCCCTTGGCTCCTCCGGATGCGGAGCTGCCGCCTGGCGCGGCCTTCGGGCCATTGGTTGGCACTGCGTCCGGCGAATTCGGTCCATTCACATGGCAGGGGACGTCGCTATTGCTCGTACGCCGCGATGCGATGGAGCGCCTGCAAGCCGAAGGTGTACGCGGTCTGCTGGGCGGACAAACGGAACTGCGATTCCGCAAGAAGGAGTCACCGGAGTTGCTGGACCTCCAACTGGAGCCACGCGGTCTGCTGCATCCGGAGTGCATCCCATCCGACGCATCGCCGCCGTGTCCAACCTGCGGACGGCACGCCTTTGCTCGACCCGATGCCCCCATCCTCGCTGCAGCTTCGCTCCCGGCGGACGTGGACGCGTTCCGGCTCGTGAACTTCGCGACGATGATTATCGGGACCGACCGGTTCGTGGATGCGGTGAGGCGCCTCGGGCTGGAGGGAATCGCCTGCCGGGAACTTCCTACCCGCTGACCTCGACGACGCCCAGCGGCAATCCCTGTCCGTTCACCAGGGCCTCGAAGCGGTGTGGCCCGGCGTAGTGCTTGCGTGTGGAGAGCTGCGCGAAGGAGACGCGCTTGCTCACCGTCTCCGCTTGTCCTGGGCCCAGCAGCAGCTCGCGCACCTTGAACACCTTGGGCCGCGCCTCGCCGTTCGCCTTCTGGAAATGCACCGCGAGGTCCACCACCAGCGTCTGCTGCTGCTTCGAGCGGTTGGTCACCTCGAAGTGGACCTCCACCGTTTCGCCCAGCGCCGCGCGGCGGGGCAGCTTCGTCACGCGGGCCTCGATGCCCGACGGCGGCCGCGCGCCCACCACCGCCAGCGCCGCGGGCTCTCCGCGCTTGATGGACGAGCGCAGCGCATGGCGCACCAGCCACTCCCGCTCCGGCGTGGCGTTCTTCATCCACGCCGTCGCCACCTGCACGAGCAGGGCGGGGTGGTCCTTACCGATGTCGTTCAGGTTGTTGGCCACCGAGCGGCGCACGTACAGCGCCGGGTCGTCCTTCAGTCGCTCCAGCAGCGCGAGCACCGGTGTGGGGTCCTTCTGGAACTCGCGCAGCCGTGAGGCCCACGGCAGGCGCGTGCGCGTGCCCTCTGACACGAGCCGCCGGACATGCTCGCTCGGGTCCTCTGTCCACTCGCGCAGGCGGGCCAGCGTCTTCGCGGTGTGCCGCTCCAGGTAGGGCCGGATGGAGTACTCCGCGGTGAAGCGCTGGGTGAGCGCGTGCTGGGCGCGCATGGACGGCTCGAAGTGCTCCAGGCCGCGCTCCGCCACGAAAATCGTGTGCGGCAGATAGAAGAAGGTCGCCATGGCCCCTCCCTCCGTGGCCTCCGTCCGGGGGCCGAGCGAGCGCAGCAGCACCTCCACCGCCTCCGGGTAGTCTTGGGGCAGCGCACGGTGCATCGCGCCAGCGATATGACGCGCCCGGTCCATCAACTCATGGCCATCCAGGCCCTTCACGGCCTCTCGGATGAACGCAGCGCGAGGGAAGGTCGGCGCCGCGGCGTGGAGTGACGCGCCGAGGCGTTCGACGAGCCGCGCGTCGAAGAAGGTCTTGAGGGGGTCTGCCATGGGGCGCGCATCCTGGCATGGGCTCGCCGGTGCACCAGCACCATGTGCGTGCCAGGGGGCCTCGGTGGGCAGGCGGCTGGTCAACGGTGGGCTGGGCAGCCCGGGGTGGCTCTGCTAGGCCCTGGCCCCGTGGCGACGCGAACGGGCCAGCACTGGAGTCAGGACACGCGCAGCAGGCCCGTGGTGACGGAGCCCCGCACCTTGCGCGAACAGCTCGCCGAGGTGCCGGATTCGCTCGCGCTGCTCGAGGGGCTGTTCACCCATTCGCCGGTGCCCTACGCCGTCTTCACCTCGGATGGCCACTGCCTGCTCACCAACCCCGCCTTCCTGGCGATGTTCGGCGCGGCGCCGCCACCCGAGTACAGCCTCTTCAAGGACGAGCTGCTCGCGCAGCTGGGCTATGCGAAGTTGCTCCAGCGGGTCGTGTCGGGCGAGCGCGTCCAGACGCCGGTGTTCTGGTACGACGTGAAGGAGTTGGCGCACGTCCGCGCGCCCGCCGAGGCGCGGCGCATCGCCATCTCCTGCACCGGCTTCCCCCTGGTCTCCTCCAGCGGCGGCGTCACGCACCTCGCCGTGGCCTACAAGGACATGACGGCGGAGCTGGCGGCCCGTGAGGCGGCGCAGGTGGAGCGGCGCAACCTGCTCCAGGTCTTCACGCAGGCGCCGGTGGCCATCAGCGTGCTGCGCGGCTACGAGCTGCGCTACGAGTTCGCCAACCCGCTGCTCCAGAAGCTCATGGGCGGACGCGAGCTGAACGGGCGCACCCAGGAGGAGGCCATTCCGGATTTGTCCCCGGAGCTGCTGAGCCTCCACCGGGGCGTGCTGGAGACGGGCGAGCGCGCCATCGCGCGGGAGTACCCCGTCACCATCGACTACGAGGGCGCCGGCCGCGTCGAGACCCGGTTCTGGAACATCATCTTCGAGCCCCTGCGCGACGAGCGCGGCCTCGTGGACGGTCTGGTGACGCTGGCCTTCGACGTCACCGAGCAGGTGTTCGCGCGCCAGGCCGTGGAGAGCCAGCAGAAGTGGCTGGAGGCCGTGCTCGACCTGATGCCCATGCCGGTGGTGATGGCGGACCCGGCCAGCGGCGACCTCAACTTCTCCAACGCCGCGGCGGACCGGCTCTACGGCCTGCACATTCCCAAGGACGTGCCCGCCACCGCGTATGGCGAGCACTTCCACGTCACGGACCTGGAGGGCCGCCGGCTGAGCGTGGATGACCTCCCCTCCAACCGCGCGGCCCGGGGCGAGCGGCTGGACGGGCTGGAGGTCCACTGGCACACGCCCGCGGGCCAGTACGCCCTCAGCATCTCGTCGGAGACGCTGCCCGCCATGCATGGCCACCCGTCCGTGGTGGTGATTCCCTTCCTGGACATCACCCGCCTGAAGACGGTGGAGCAGCACCTCCAGGAGGCCGTGCGTGCCCGTGACGAGTTCCTGTCCGTGGCCAGCCACGAGCTGAAGACGCCGCTGACGTCACTGGGGCTGCGACTTCAGTCCTTCGTGCGCGCCATCCACGCGGACCCGGAGTCCGCGTTGGCCCAGCGTCACGGGCGCGAGGTGGAGGCCATGCGCCGGCAGGTGACGCGTCTGGCCGAGCTCGTGGACGGGCTGCTCGACGTGTCGCGCATCAGCACCGGCCGGCTGAAGCTCCAGTTCGAGCCGGTGGACCTGCCCTCGCTCGTGCGTGAGGTAGCCGCGCGTTTCGAGCTGGAGGCCGCGCGCGCCGGCTGCGAGCTGCATGTCACGCGGGCGGAAGGGCTCGAAGGGGTGTGGGACCGGCTGCGGCTGGAGCAGGTGGTCTCCAACCTGCTGTCCAACGCGCTCAAGTACGGTGCGGGCGCACCCGTGCACATCGACGTGGCGCCAGGGGGCATGGGCGCCCGGCTGTGGGTGAGGGACCGGGGCATCGGCATCGACTCGGAAGCCCACGCGCGCATCTTCCAGAAGTTCGAGCGCGCCGTGTCCGAGCGGAACTACGGCGGCATGGGCCTGGGGCTCTACGTGACGCGCACGCTGGTGGAGGCCCTGGGTGGCACCATCCAGGTGGACAGCCAGCCCGGCGAGGGCGCCACCTTCGTGGTGGAGCTGCCGCTCCAGCCCGCGAGATAGGTCCCCCGACGGGGAGCGGAGAGGTTATACGGAGGGGGCCGTGCGCCTCCTCGCGCTTCACGTCCACGACTTCCGGAACCTCCCCCAGGTCCAGCTCACGCCCAGTGCCCACGCCACCATCGCGGTGGGGCAGAACGGGCAGGGCAAGACGAACCTGCTGGAGGCCCTCTACTTCCTGGCCACGCTCAAGCCGCTGCGCGCGGGGCGCCTGTCGGAGCTGGTGCGCTGGGGCTCGCAGGGCGCGCGGGTGACGGGGCGCTTCCTGCTCAAGGGCGCCGAGCGTGAAATCGCCGTGGAGGTGGGCGGCGGCACGCGGCAGGCCTTCGTGGATGGGAAGAAGGCCTCCAGCCTGGAGGACTACTTCGGCGGCGTGTCCGTGGTGGCCTTCACGCCGGATGACCTGGAGGTGGTGAAGGGCGGCCCGGACTCACGGCGCGGCTTCCTGGACCGGGCGGTGTTCAACCGCTTCCCCGCCTTCCTGCGCGAGAGCCGCGAGTACGCGCGGGCCTTGAAGAACCGCAACCGCCTGCTGCGCGAAGGGCACACCGTGGACGCGGTGTATCTGGAGGCCTACGACGAGACGCTGGCGAAGGCGGGCGCGCGCATCTATTCGCGGCGGCGCGCGCTGATGGCGGAGCTGGCGCCCAGGGCGCAGGCGACCTTCGCCTCCATTGGCCGCACGGTGGACCCGGCCGTGTACAACTACCGCCCCGCGCATCTGGAGGGCGACTTCGCCGCCGCGGACGAAACGGCGCTGGCGGCCATGCTGCGGGAGAGCCTCTCCGCGCGCCTGCGGCGGGACATGGAGCGGGGCTTCACCTCGGTGGGGCCGCACTCGGACGACGTCTCGGTGACGCTGGGAGGCCGCAGCGCGCGGGCCTACGCGAGCCAGGGACAGCAGCGGGCGCTGGTGCTCGGCTGGAAGATCGCCGAAATCGAGAACCTGGAGGCCGCGATGGGCTTCCTGCCGCTGCTGCTGCTGGACGACGTGTCGAGCGAGCTGGACCCCGAGCGCAACGCCTACCTCATGGGCTACCTGGCCCAGAGCGGCGCGCAGGTGGTGCTCACCACCACGGACGGCTCGCTGGTGCGGGGCGCGGCGGCGGACGACACGCTCTGGCTCGACGTGCACGGCGGGCAGGTGGCGGTGCGCGCGGACGCCGAGCCGCCTCCCGCCAGCTGAAGTCACGGCGTCACGCGCCGACGGTGCCAGGGCCAGTGGACGTGGAAGCGCCGCTCCGCGTGGTGCGGCTCGTCGCCCGGCGCCACGTGCTTGAAGAAGGGGAAGCGGTACTCCGCCCAGAGCACGCCATACGCCACGGCGAAGAGGAAGGTGGCCAGTGGCAGCCACCACGACGTGCCCACGGCGAGCGCGATGACGGTGAGCAGCAGCAGCACGACGCCCACGCCCAGCGACACATCGCGCAGCCGCTTGGACTCGCTGAAGGCCAACCCCATGGACACCACCGACAGGAGCAGCACGGAGACAGCCAGCCAGTAGCTGTGTCGTGTGTACAGGTTGGCGATTCCCAGCAGGAAGAGGCCGAGGCCGAATATCGCGAGTCCGCCGTCCATGGAGTCCTCCTTGTCCGTGTGTCGAGCGTGGGGCACTGCTGTCCGAGCCGGACGGCTTGCGTGCGTCGGGACAAAGTTGGGGCCGCGCGGCGTGGCCGGGGACTGCCCGCGGATGGGCGCTCGCACAGACTGGTTGGTGCCACGGCGGACGGCCGGCGCACCTCGGGTGGCGGGAATGTGACGTGCCAGGATGGATTCAGAGGTGTGACAGTGGACGTTTGGCCCCTACCGCACGACATGGAATTCCTTGCAGGTGCGCGACTTGTGACGCATGACTTGGTCGCAGGGCCGGAAGAGAGCCACGAAGAACGGTGCCATGCCGCGGATGACGTTGCTGTGCCTGCTGGTGGTCATGCCCCTGGCGGGCTGCCACAGGACGACGTTCGAGGATTCCGTCCTCACCAAGCCCGCCGTGCGCTACCGCATTGGCAAGCTCCCCGCGTATTGGGAGCAGGTGCGGCTGGAGGACAATGACCTCGCCTTCGCCGAGGAGGGCACCGGTCGCGCGCTCTCCGTCAACGCCACGTGCCAGGGACATGATGACCCGTCGCTCCAGGTGCTCACCCGGCACTTGTTGGCGGGCTTCACGGACCGACAGGAAATCGCTGAACAGCGCATCCCCATGGATGGGCGCGAGGCCCTGCGCAGCCGCCACCTGGCGAAGATGGACGGCGTGCCCGTGCAACTGGAGCTGGTGGTGCTGAAGAAGGACAACTGCGTGTTCGACTTCACCTATGTGTCGCCGCCGGGGCTCGCGGACGGGCGCATGGCGGACTTCGACGCGCTGCTCGCCGGCTTCGAATCGGAGCGCAAGGGATGACGACCCGGCAGCCCGAGGTGGACGCGGCGTCCGGGCCCCCGAGCCTCATGGACCGGGCGAAGGAGCGCCTGGAGTCACTGGGCGCCCTGTCGCGAATGACGGGGCAGGTGTTCAGCCGCGCGGTGCGTCCGCCCTATGACTGGCGCGGGCTCGTGTACCACACGGAGTCGCTGGGCGTGCGCTCGCTGCCCATCGCCCTGCTCACCGCGATGTTCGCGGGGCTCGTCATCTCGTTGCAGTTCGGCTACTTCCTGTCGCGCTTCGGCGTGCAGTACACCGTGGGCCGCGTGGTCATCCTCACGCTGTTCCGCGAGCTGGCGCCGGTGCTCACCGCGCTCACCGTGGGCGCGCGCATCGGCAGCGGCATCGCCGCGGAGCTGGGCGCCATGACGGTGACGGAGCAGGTGGACGCCATTCGCGCGCTGGGCGCCGACCCGCTGCGCAAGCTGGTGGTGCCCCGCGTGCTGGCGTGCCTGATTGTGCTGCCGGTGCTCACCGTGTTCGCGGACGTCGTGGGCCTGGTGGCGGGCGCGCTGGTGGTGAACTTCCAGTACGCGATTACGCTCAACCTCTTCTTCCAGGGCGCGCTGGACGCGGTGCTGATGCCGGACTTCGCCTCGGGCGTGTTCAAGGGCGCGGTGTTCGGACTCATCATCGGCCTGGTGGGCTGCTTCCGCGGGCTCACCGTGGAGGGCGGCACGGAGGGCGTGGGCCGCGCCACCACCCAGACGGTGGCGACCACGTCCGTCTCCGTGTGCCTGGCGGACTTCTTCATCACCCAGCTCACGCTGAGCCTGTGACGCGCCATGCGCTCCTCGTCCCAGACCACTTCCGAGTTCGCGTTCCAGCCGCCCCGGCCGGGTGAGCAGCTCATCTATTTCGAGCACCTGACGAAGGCGTTCGGCGCCAAGCGCGTCTATGACGACATGGACCTGGACGTGCGCGCCGGTGAGACGCTGGTGGTGATGGGCGGCTCGGGCACAGGCAAGAGCGTGCTGCTCAAGTGTCTCATCGGACTGCTGTCGCCAGACACCGGACGCATCCTCTTCCAGGGGCACGACCTGACGCGCTTCACGGAGGAGCAGTTCATGCCGGTGCGCCGGCACGTGGCCATGGTGTTCCAGGGCGCGGCGCTCTTCGACTCGCTGAACGTCGGGGAGAACGTGGCGTACCCGTTGCGCGAGCACTTCCCGGACATGCCGGCGGACGAGGTCCGTGCCCGCGTGGCGGAGAAGCTGGCGCTGGTGGACCTGCCCAACACGGAGCGGCTGATGCCCTCCGACTTGTCGGGCGGCATGCGCAAGCGCGTGGGGTTGGCGCGGGCCATCGCCACGGAGCCGGAGGTCATCCTCTGGGATGAGCCCACCACGGGCCTGGACCCCGTCACCACGCAGTCCATCAACGTGTTGATCAACTCGATGAAGACTCGGCTCGGTTGCACTTCCATCGTCGTGACCCACGACATGGTGAGCGCGTTCACCGTGGGAGACCGCATCGCCATGCTGGCCAATCGGAGAATCGTGCAGGTGGGCAATCCGCGGGAGATGCTCCACTCCACCGTCCCGGAGGTGCGTGCCTTCCTCGACGCGCGCCGCGTGGAACTGTTCCCGGGAGGCGCGCCATGAGCCTGTTCTCTCCCGCTGGAACCGAGCGCCGCCTGGCGCTGCGCACAGGGCTGTTCGTCGCCGTCGGACTGGCGGTCGCCAGCGTGGTGGTGATGGTCATCGGCCAGCAGTCGCGCCTGTTCGAGCGCAAGACGATGTATCGCGCCTACTTCGCCAACGTGCAGGGCCTCAGTGATGAGTCGCCCGTCTGGCTCGGCGGTCTCAACGTGGGGCGGGTGACGGGCATCGTCTTCTCGCCCGACCCGAAGGACCCGCGGCTGGAGGTCCAGTTCCATGTGTCATCGCGCTACACGGACCGCGTGCGTCAGGACTCGGTGGCGCAGTTGTCCAGCATGGGCGTGCTGGGCGACAAGGCGGTGGACATCTCCCTGGGCAGCCCCACGTCACCGCCGGTGGAGCCGGGTGGGGTGCTCAAGTCGTCCACGGGCGGTGACTTGTCCTCGCTGCTCAGCGGGGCGTCGCAGGTGATGGAGAACTCGGTAGCCATCAGCAAGTCGCTGCGGGCGGCGGTGGAGACGTACGCCAACCCGGAGATGGCCAACGACGTGACGCGCGGCGTGGCGGCGCTGCGGGCGCTGCTGGAAGAGGTGGAGAAGGGCGAGGGCGTGCTGCACGCGCTCATCTACGACAAGCAGGCCGGGCGCGAGGTGCGGGGGCTGCTCGCCAACGCGTCCAGCGCGGCGGCGCGGGTGGATGGCGCGGTGGGCGAGCTGGAAGGGATTCTGCGCGAGGTGCGCACGGGAGATGGCACGGCCCACGCGCTCGTCTACGGCCAGGACGGTGCCAGGGCGCTGACGGAGCTGGGGGCGGCGGCCGGCCAGCTGGCGGGGCTCATCGAGGATGCGAAGAAGAGTCCCAACGGGGCGGTGCACCAGTTGGTGTACGGCGACGCGAGCGGCATGTTCGCGGACCTGGGCAGCGCGGCGGCGGACCTGAAGAAGATTACGGCGACCGTGGCGAAGGGAGATGGCACCGTGGGTGGGCTCATCAGCGACCCGACGGTGTACGAGGACCTGCGCGAGGTGATTGGCAACGTGAAGCGCAACCGCATCCTCCGCGCGCTGGTGCGCTTCTCCCTGAACAACCGGCAGGACTTGGAGCAGGTGGGCAAGGTGAAGGGCGTGGAGCCACGCTCCGAAGCGCCCGCCGCGGCTCCGGCGGAGACGGCTCCCTCGGTGCCTGGGGAGCCTGCGGCCCAGCCCTAGCCTGGGCGGACGGAAAGCTCGCAGAACGCGATGTCGCTGAGTCGAAATGGATGCGCTGATGCGTGTCTCGCGCCATCCTGGCTTTCGTGCTTCGGAGCCACTAAGACGGCGGCCCTCCAACGCGTCGCTGCCGGAGCGCGCGAGGAGGCCCCGTCGCGATGAGCTCATCCGCCGTCTCCACTCCTGTGGCTTCCGCGCCCGCGCGCCCCACCTCTCGCATCTGGGCGGGGCGGGTGCTGCTCTTCGTGGGCTTCTTCGCGGCGCTGGCGGCGTTCCCCGTCTACACGCCCTTCGACTCCAAGCTGACGCTCCCCACCACGCTGTCTCTGTTGCGTGAAGGGAACCTCGACCTGGACGAATACGCCCCGACCTTTGAGTCGTACCGTCACGGCCTCTACGAGCGTGACGGCCACCTCTACAACTACTTCCCCCTGGGCCCTTCCCTGGTAGCCGTGCCCATGGTGGTGCTGGTGGATGGCTTCGTGCGCCTCGCCACGCCCGTGGGCAAGCTGCACCCGGCCCTGGCGAAGCCCCTGGCGCACTGGCGCCACATCTACGACGCCACCGGCGGCGTGGACCTGGATGCGTGGAACGGCCCGCAGCGCCTCTTCGCCTCCGCGCTGACCGCGCTCGCTGGCGTCGTCATGTTCATGCTGGGCACCGCGCTGCACCTGTCCCGCCGGCGCGCGCTGCTGCTCGCCGCGGTCTTCGTCTTCTGCACGCCGCTGCTCTCCACCGCCAGCCGCGCCCTGTGGCAGCACGGCCCTTCGCTGCTGTGCCTCACCCTGGTGCTCCTCGGCCTCGTCCGCGCGCGCGAGGCTCCGCGTCACGTGGCCTGGGCGGGCATTCCCCTGGCGCTCGCCTATGTCATGCGGCCCACCAACAGCCTCTCCGTGCTGGTGCTGTCGCTCTACGTGCTGTGGACCTATCCGCGGCAGGCCTGGAAGTTCTTCGCGGGCGCGCTCGCGGTGGCCATCCCGTGGGTGACGGTGAACCTCATTCACTACGGCTCCGTGCTGGCGCCTTATTACGAACCGCAGCGCCTGGAGCTGTCCGCCTCTCGCGTGGCCGAGGCCCTGGCCGGCAACCTCGTGTCCCCCGCGCGCGGGCTGCTCGTGTTCACCCCTGTGCTCCTCATGAGTGCCTGGGGCTTGTGGATGGACCTGCGCGCCCGGACCTTCACCCGGCTGCATGCCGTGCTGGTCGCGGTGGTCGCGCTGCACTGGGCCGCCATCTCCACCTTCCCGCACTGGTGGGCAGGGCACTCGTATGGCCCGCGCTTCTTCACGGACATGGTGCCCTACCTCGTCTTCTTCCTCGTCCCCGTGGTGCGCGCGCTCCAGTGGAAAGGCCCCGAGGCCCGGCGCGGCCTGACGGCCACCTTCGCGGTGCTGGCCGTGCTGAGCCTGGTCCTCCATGTCCACGGCGCCAGCTCGCGCGCGGTGTACCGGTGGAACAGCTTGCCGCTCGACGTGGATGAACACCCGGAGCGGCTCTGGGACTGGTCCGACCCGCAGTTCCTCGGGCGGCGCTGAGCTATCCGCCGCGTGCGTGCCGCGCCAGCGCGCGCGTCAGGTGCCCCGCCACGTCCGTGCCGCCGCGCGCGTCGAAGCCCAGGAACATCGCCGAGCCGTTCAGCTCCAGGATGCGCGGCGCGCCGTCCGCGTCGCGCTTCAAGTCCATCCCCGTCCAGCGCAGGCCCAGCACCTCGCACGCCTTCACGCAGCCGTGAGCCACCTCGGGAGGCAGCGTCACCTGCTCGATGCGCTCCTCGTGCTGCCGGAAGTCGAGCGACGAAGAGACGATGCGCAGGCTCGCGATGACGGCGCCGTCCAACACGTACACGCGCAGGTTCTCACCCGGCAGCAGCTCCTGGAAGGTGACGGGCGCGGCGGAGAGCGCCGCGAGGCGTTCGTCCGTGAGGTCTGCTTCACGCAGCTCCCGCGTCGCCGCGCCGCCTACGACGGGCTTGTAGACCACGCGTCCTTCCCTCGCGAAGCGGCGCACCGCCTCCGCGTCATTCGTCCACAGCGTCCGGGGCACGGGAAGTCCCGCGGCCTGGAGCGCGGCGAGCTGCGCGGGCTTGTGCATGATCCAGTCTGAAGAGGGCGGGTTGTAGAGCGGCACGCCCAGCCGCTCCCAACGGCTCAGCAATCCCAGGAGCAGCGCGCTCTTCTCGCGGAACGCGGTGAGCGTGGTGCGCCAGTCCGCGTCCATGGCCTCCTGTGCATCCACGCCGAAGGCCAGCGGGTGCGCATGCAGACCGCGCAGGTACACGGCGGCTGGTCGTCCCACCTCGCGTCCGTCCACGATGATGCCGTCTAGCGACTCCGTGAGCGACAGCCGCGTCTCCTCGGGGAAGGCCCGCGTGTCCACTGTCACCGTGTCCACGTCCTCGGCGCGAAGCCGGCGCGCCACCTCCAGGACGTGGGCGTCGTCTCGCGCACCCAGCAGCACCACCGTGCCTGTCCGTGTCACGGGCGTCCTCAGCGGTGGAGCTCACCGCCGTCGCCGGTCTCTTCGCCCACCTGCATCGTGGTCACCTGCGCTTCCTTCTCGGGCTGTGGTTCGGGGGATGCGGGCACCCAGTCCCGGATGAACAGCGCGCGCGGCGGTTTCGGCGGAGAAGTCTTTGGCATGGTGCCTCCAAGATGCGGACGGGCCCCGCGCCGCACCAGTGCTGGCCATGGAGCGCCGCGTCACCCGGGCTACATGCGCCGATTCGTCCACCGCTCCACGATGGACCCGCCAGTGCCCCCCGTATCGGCAGCGTCGGCTGTTCGTTTCCGGTGACTTCCACCGCGCGCCTGGGCTCCAATCCGTTTCATGAAAGCTCTTGCCCTGCGTGAGGACCGCTTCCTCGACGTGCTCCGGCGGCTCATCGCCCTGACTCCGAAGTTGCAGAACAACCCTGGCGCGGGGCTGGTGCCCGAGGAGCGGCTCGCCGCGCAGGTGGTGCTGGACACCCTGGCGCCGCACATCGAGAGCGGCTTCATCCAGGCGGAGTCCGTGGCGGGCCCGGGCCAGGCGTCGCGCCCCTGTCTGGTGCTCACCGTGCCGGGCGAGGGAGAGGGCGCCATCGGCTTCGTCGGCGCGCACTTCGACGTGGTCCCCGCGGACCAGAAGGCGGAGGGCTGGGAGCGCAGCCCCTTCGAGCTGTGGGAGGGCCCCGGCGGCGTGCTCTACGGGCGCGGCGTCACCGACTGCCTGGGGCACGTCGCCGTGCTCACCGACCTGCTGGCCCAACTGGCCGAGCGCAAGGTGCGCCCCAGCCGCACGCTGAAGGTGGTGCTCATCTCCAACGAGGAGTCCTCGGAGCTGCCGGGCCTGGGCCTCAACTACGTGGCTGAGCAGGGCATGCTCAAGCCGCTCGACGGCCAGCCGGTGTACTGGCTGGACAGCGCCAACTTCGGCCCCACGCTGGGCACGGCGGGCGTGTCGCTGTGGGAGCTGAAGGTGACGGGCGTGGGCGGCCACTCCGGCATGCCGCAGAACTGCGTCAACGCGCTGGAGCTGGGCATGGCCGCGTCGTTGGAGCTGGCGCGCTTCTTCCACGAGCGCTTCCCGCCCACGGAGGACGAGAAGCGCTGGGGCTTCCTGTCGTCCTCCAGTCTCAAGGCCACCGTGGTGGAGGCGCCCAACACCAAGGAGACAAAGGTGCCCGCCGACGTCGTCCTGCGCGGCGACATCCGCCTCACGCCCTTCTACGACCTGGCGGAGGTGCAGAAGGCCGTGACGGACTTCATGGCGGAGCTCGATGCCCGGCTGGAGCGCGACGACGCCCCCGCGCACTTCCCGCGCACGCGCACCGCGGGCGGCAAGCGCGGTGAGCTGGCGTTCCGCTTCCAGGGGGAGGGGACCGAGGGCATCGCCTGCCGGCTGGACTCGGAGGGCCTGCGCGCCCTGAAGGAGGCCATGCAGGTGGTGCGCGGTGTGTCGGCCACGCCCTTCTCGCTCACTGGCTCGCTGCCGCTCGTGAGGGACCTGCAACGACAGGGCTGCGACGTGCAGATTACGGGCTTCGGGGACATGCAGTACTACCACGCCCCCAATGAGCAGGCCCGGCTGGAGGACTTCCGGCAGGGCTTCGCGATTCTCCGCGAGCTGCTCGTCCGCCTCTGAGGCGGGGCGCGTCCGGTGGCGTGCTGTTCGGAAATGTCGGGGGTTTTGGCGCGGCGAATGTCCCGACATTTCCGAACAGCGAGCACCGGACACTCGCCCGGAGCACATGTGCGTGGACAGCGCGGCGGGGGACCGCCACAGTCGGCCCGGGCCGCGGGCACCTCCGCTCGCGGCGGCTGCGCGAGAGGAGTGGTGACGCCGTGAGAGACTTGCTGATGATTCCAGGGCCGGTGGAGTTCGAGCCCGAGGTGCTCCAGGCGCTGGGCGCTCCCACCCTCAGCCACACGGACCCCGCTTTCATCGCCGTCTTCGGCCGGGCCCTGAAGCGGCTTCGGGAGGTGAGTCTGGCGCCCTCCGCGCAGCCCTTCGTAGTGTCCGGCTCCGGCACGCTGGCCATGGAGCTGGCGGTGGCCAACCTGGTGGAGCCTGGGGACGCGGCCCTGGTGGTGAACACCGGCTATTTCAGCGACCGGATGGCGAAGATTCTCGAGCGCCACGGCGCCCAGGTGACGCACGTGCGCGCCCCGCCGGGAGACGTGCCCTCCCTGGACGCGGTGGAGACGCACCTGTCGAAGGGTGGCTTCAAGGTGCTGTCCATCACCCATGTGGACACGTCCACGGGCGTGCTCGTACCCGCGGAGGCGCTGGTGCGGGCCGCGCGCAAGCACGGTGTGCTGTCGGTGGTGGATGGTGTGTGCGCCACCGCGGCGGAGATCTTCCGCCAGGATGCGTGGGAGGCGGACGTGTACCTCACGGCCAGCCAGAAGGCGGTGGGGGTTCCTCCCGGCCTGGCGCTGCTCACCGTGAGCCCGCGGGCCATGGAGGCCTGGCGCAAGCGCAAGACGCCGGTGGCCAGCGTCTACGCGGACTTCGCGGAGTGGCTGCCCATCATGGAGGCGTACGAAGCGGGCAAGCCGGCCTACTTCGCCACCCCGCCAGTGAACCTGGTGGCCGCGCTGGACGTGAGCCTGGGGCAGATTCTGGCCGAGGGCATGGACGCCCGCTTCGCCCGGCACCAGCGGATGGCGCGGGCCTTCCGCGCGGCGTGGAAGGCCATGGGCCTGCGCCTGTTGCCCACCTCCGACGCCGTGGCGGCCAACACGCTGAGCGCCGTGTACTACCCGGACGGCGTGGACGCGGCGCTGGTGAGCGGGGTGAAGGGGCAGGGTGTCGTCGTCGCCGGCGGCCTCCACCCGGACCTCAAGACGCGCTACTTCCGCGTGGGCCACATGAACCGGGTGGGGCCCGCGGACGTCCTATCCACGGTGGGCGCCCTGGAGCGCGCGCTCATCGCCGCCGGTCATCGCTCGGAGCCCGGCGCCGCCGTGGCCGCCGCCCAGGCGTCCCTCATCGCGGGCTGAGCCCGGCCTGGGACATCCGCCTCCATTCGTTGGCTGGCGGATGCTCCTCTCGGCCTGCGGGGCGAACCGGGTTTGATTCGACAGTATCGGAAAAATATGCGATTGTTGGCTTCCCGGAAGTGGGGGGAATCTTGTGAGCCCGGAAGCATCCGCGAAGTGAGGTGGCGGTGTGTTCCCCGGGCGCCTTGGAAGGGCCCCTCGGGGAGATGACCATGTACGCGGGTTACGAATCGAGCGCGGGTGGTGGCGCGGCCTGGGAGCTGGAGCTGCGGCGTCTGGCGGCCACCGACGACGACATGGCGCGTGGGATGTTCTTCCAGGGCACGCTGGACGTCGTGGGTTTCCTGGGAGGCGAAGGCGCCGTGGCCCGTTGCAAGGGGGTGGCCGGCATCTGGGAAATCAACCTCCTCCATATGTACCCCATCACCCGGTTCCTCCGGATGTCATCCACGGCGGCGCGGCTGTTGGCCCCGCAGTTGGACGGCTTCGAGGGCGTGCTGCGGCGCATGGGAACGCAGGCCACGGTGGACTTCGTGGCGTCCGTCTTCGGACGGGAGTTGATGCGAACGGCCAGTGGCAAGCCGCGGCTGCTGTTGCAGTCGCTGGGAGAGGCCTACCTCGCCGCGGTGACCTACGGCGAGCGCTACCCGCTGTGGACGGGGGAGACGAGCGCCCGTTTCATCATGCGGCGTGACTTCATGCCCGCCGCCTACCACGAGGGCGTGCTGCACGGCGTGCTGGAGGCGGTGGGCGCGCGTGAGGTCCGGGTCCAAGGTCGCCAGGTGGGGCTGCTCGACAGCGAGTACGAGCTGTCCTGGAAGTAGGCGTGGCGGTGCGCGCCCCGGCGTACTGGCCGGGGTGTGGAACTCCCTGGCACGGGTGTCGGGCTGGTGACCGTCCAACGCATCCTCCACCGCCATGGGGAGACATCTCCGCGGAGGCAGTGCCGGGCGAAGCGGCCACGTTCTGTTTCCCCTGGAGGCGTCCCGTCCACGAGTGACGGCGAGCGGCCCATCCTGCGGCCCCGGACGACGTGGACCTCACGCTGCGCGTCTTCAGGGTGGAGCAGGCCGTGGCGGCGCGGGTCTCCCAAACGCGCTCACGTTCGCGCCGGGGCAGCCGGTGGAGGTGGCTGTCGCGCGCGTGGGCCACATGGGCCGTGTTCAGGTGGCTGACAGAGGGAACGGAATTTCAGAGGGCCCGGTGAAGCATGTCTTCGAACGCTTCGGACGGGCGGTAAGCTCGCGCTCCTTTGGGGGCCGGGCCTGGGCCGGGCCGCGCGAAGGGGGTGGCGCGCGCTTCACCCTGGATTTGCCGTTGGAGAAGGAGAGGCGTGAGTGAGCCGGCCGTTGCTGGTGGTGGATGACGACGCGGACCTGCGCGAAGCCCTGGAGGAAGTGCTTCGTGACGCGGGCTACACGGTGCTGGGGGCCAGCAATGGCAAGCAGGCCCTGGAGGTGCTGGGCGCGGCCACGGAGCTGCCGGGGCTCGTCCTGCTGGACATGATGATGCCTGTCATGGACGGAGGCGGGTTCGCGCGGGCCATGCGCCAGGTGTCCGCCTGGCGGGACATCCCGGTGCTCGTCTTCTCCGCGTCAGCGAATGCTCGCCAGGTCGCGGATGAGATTGGCGCTTGCGGCCACCTGCGCAAACCCGTGGACGTGGACACACTGCTGGACGCTGTCAGCCGCCATCTGACGGCGTGAAGCAGGCAGGCGGGTCCTGTTTGACGCTCCGCGTTCCCCCCGGTTGACGCCTCGAAATCAGGTTGGTAAGTGCCAGCTTAACACTTTACGTGGAGGGCCGGATGCACACCAACGCGCTCGCGCTGCTGATCTTGCAGCTCATCGTCATCATCGGCTTGTCGCGGCTCATCGGCCGCGGCGCGCGGTGGTTGGGACAGCCGTTGGTCATCGCGGAGGTGGTGGCCGGTATCGTCCTGGGGCCCTCGCTGCTGGGCTGGCTGGCGCCGGACATCATGAACGGGCTGTTCCCGGCCTCGTCCATGCCGGTGCTGACGATGCTCAGCCAGGTGGGCCTGGTGCTGTTCATGTTCCTCATCGGCCTGGAGCTGGACCCCCAACTGCTCAAGGGCCGGGGGCATGCGTCGGTGGCCATCAGCCACTCCAGCATCGTCGTCCCCTTCGCGCTGGGCGCGGGCGCGGGCGCGCTGTGGCTCTACAAGAGCCTGTCGTCGCCAGAGGTGCCGTTCACCTCGTTCGTGCTCTTCATGGGCGTGGCGATGAGCATCACCGCCTTCCCGGTGCTGGCGCGCATCCTCACCGAGCGAGGCCTGCTCCAGTCGAAGGTGGGCACGGTGGCCATTGCCTGCGCGGCGGTGGATGACGTCACCGCGTGGTGCCTGCTGGCCTTCGTCGTCTCCATCGTCCGCGCGGCCAGCCTGGCGCAGGCGGCGCTCACCACGGTGATGGCGCTGGGCTACATCGTCTTCATGCTGATGGTGGTGAGGCCCTTCCTCGCGCGCCTGGGCGCGCGGGTGGCCAGCCGTGAGGGGCTCACCCAGAACGTGGTGGCGGGCACGCTGGTGCTGCTGCTGGCGTCCGCGGGCGTGACGGAACTCATCGGCATCCACGCGCTCTTCGGTGCCTTCCTCTTCGGCGCGGTGATTCCGAAGGAAGGCCGGCTGGCGGAGACGCTGGCGGAGCGGCTGGAGGACGTGGCGGTGGTGTTGCTGTTGCCCATCTTCTTCGCCTTCAGCGGCCTGCGCACGCAGATTGGCCTGCTGAACACCGCGGAGGACTGGCTGACGTGCGGCGTCATCATCGTGCTGGCCTGCCTGGGCAAGTTCGGCGGCAGCGCGGTGGCGGCGCGGATGACGGGCCTGCGGTGGCGCGAGGCGAGCGCCATCGGCATCCTGATGAACACGCGCGGGTTGATGGAGCTCATCGTCCTCAACATCGGCCTGGACCTGGGCGTCATCTCACCCCAGCTCTTCACCATGATGGTGTTGATGGCGCTGGTGACGACGTTCATCACCACGCCGCTGCTGAAGTGGATCTACCCGCTGGAGGAGATTGCCCGCGAGCGCGTGGTATTGCCGCTGCCGGTGGAGCCAGGCCCTCCGCCCTACAGCGTGCTGATGTGCGTGTCCCACGGGCAGGCGGGGCCGGGCATGGCCACCCTGTCGCGCTCGCTGACGGGGCGTGAGGAGGGCGCGCGGCTTCACGCGCTGCACCTGGTGTCCCCGGAGCGCGCCTCCCTGCGCCCGGCGCAGCAGCGGGACCCCGAGGAGGACAGCGCGCTGACGCCGCTGTTGTGGCGGGCCGAAAGCCTGGGACTCTCCGTCCGGCCGTTGTCGTTCGTCTCCGCGGACCCGGCCCAGGACATCTGCCGCACGGCGAAGGCCCGGCGCGCGGACCTGGTCCTGCTGGGGTGGCACAAGCCACTCTTCAGCCAGACGATGCTGGGCGGCACGGTGCGTGAGGTGATGCAGGAGGCCTGTGGCCCGGTGGCGGTGCTGGTGGACCGGGGGCTGTCGGACATCAAGCGCGTGCTGGTGCCCTTCGTGGGCAGCCAGCATGACCGCGCGGCCCTGGCCCTGGCCCGGCGGCTGAATCAGCAGGCGGGCGCCGAGGTGACGGTGTTACACGTGACGTCGGACCTCGGCGGCAATGGCGGGGCCCGGTCGCAGGTGGAGGCGCTGTTTCCGGCGAACGAGGGCGGAGTGACGTTGAAGGAGGTCCGCAGCGATGCGCCGGACGAGGCCGCCCTGGGTGAGGCGCGCCACGGCTATGACCTGGTGATTGTCGGCATCGGCGCGCAGTGGGGGCTGGAGGACAAGGTCTTCGGCCTGCAGCGTGAGCGCATCATCCGGGACGCGCCGGGCTCGCTGCTGGTGGTGTGTGGCGCGTCGCCCGCCACGGCGGCGGAGCCCTCCTCTGAATCCTCCAACGACGGGGCCAGCGCGGCCCGGGCTCTGCCCGCGAGGAGCTGATGCACCTGGGAGCCACCCTCCGACTGTTGCGCACGGATGCGGGCCTGTCGCTGCGGGACCTGGCGCGCCGCATCGGCGTGTCCAGCGCGTACCTCAGCCGGGTGGAGAACGGCGTGGACGCGCCCCCCACGCCCGAGCGCCTGTCGGCCATTGCCCGCGAGCTGCGAGTCCCGTCCTCGGTGCTGATGGACGTGGCCAACCGGATGAGTCCGTCCGTGGCCGCCTACCTGGAAGAGGTGCCGGGCGCGGGGGCCCTCTTCCTGGACATCGCCCAGCGGCGCCTGTCCGGGTTGCAGCTGGCGCGCGTGCGCGACTTCCTGGACGCGGAGTTTCCCGTGGCCCAAGGGCGGCGCGACGCGCCCGTGCCTCCGCTGGCGCCGCTGCTGGCGCCAGAGCGCATGGTGTTGCAGCTGTCCTGCGCGGGCTGGGACGACGTGCTGGACGTGGTGGCGGAGCGGCTGGCCTCCTCGCAGCCCGGCGCGGACGTCGCGCGGGTGGTGGGCGGCCTGAAGCGGCACCGGGAGGAGTCCTCGTGCGCGGTGGGCGGCGGGGTGGCGGTGCCCCATTCCTTCCTGCCAGGCGCGGTGCCCACCGCGGCCCTGGTGACGCTGGCCACGCCGCTCGCGGGCGATACCCCCGACGGCAAGCCGCTCCGCGTCGTGGTGGCCATTCTGGACGCCGAGCGGGGCAACCCCCAGTTGGTGCGGCTGGCGCATCTGGCGCGGCTGGCGTCCCACGGGCTGGCGGACCGGTTGTTGGGGCTCAGCCAGCCGGCCCAGGTGCTCTCCAGTCTGGCGGAGCTGGAGGCGCTGCGCTGACTCAGGGACTCGTGCGGCCCCAGGTCTCCCACGCGCCCAGATCCCGGTAGCCCAGGCGCTGATACAAGGGCTTCGCCTCCGGCGTGGCCTGGAGCACCGCGGCCGTCATCCCCCGGGTCCGCGCCTGGTGGTGCAGCCCGCGCATCACCTGCGCGGCCAGCCCCCGGCCCCGGGCCTCGGGCACCGTGGCCACCATGTAGATGCCCGCGGTGTCGCCCACGTCCCGGGCCATGCCACACGCCAGGGCAACGCCCGCCTCCTTCGCGACCAGCGTATGCACCGGCAGCCGAGGCGGCTGCAGCCAGACATCGAGCTGGCTCCCGAGCTGGCCCCACGTGCGCTTGTTGATGGCGACCATGTCGTCCTGTGTCTCGGAGACCTCCAGGGGGAGGTCCGGCGGGGCGTCCGGCACGTCCCCCAGCACCAGGCCCATGGCATCCATCCGGACCGCGTCGGGGGCGAAGCCGGCGTCCTCCAGCACCCGCCGGCCCTCGGTGTCTCCGGGCAGCAGCACCACGCGCCAGCCGGGCAGGTCCAGGCGCAGGTAGAAGTCCGTCAGGGCGGGCAGGGCGTCGCGCAGCGCTCCCGGGTCGTGGAAGAAGGCCTGCTGGGCCCGCGAGTGCTCCGGGTGCCCCGGCAGACAGAAGGCGTCCACGCCTGGCAGGCCCAGATGCCGCAGCGTGCCGCGCTCCCGCTGAAGGTGCTTGAAGGCGATGACGTTCGACAGCAGGCGCGCGGACAGCTCGGCATTCGTCATGGGACTCTGGAGCGTAGGGCACGCTCCGCCCGGCGGAGAACAGACGCAGCGCTCAAAACCGCGCACCGGCGCGCTGGGAGGATTAGGGTGCAGGGGCACCCATGAGCAGCCCGCGCTTCTACGCCTTCGACCCTCGCGCCACCCGCATCGCCCTCTTCGTGGGGGCCTGCGTGCTGGCCGTCCTCACCGCCTGGGCCCTGGCGGATGCCCGCGCCGAAGGTGGCGTCCAGGCCATGGCCCGCGCCGGCGTCTCCGCGGGGCTGATGTTGACCTTCCTGGTGTCCTTCCACCGCCTGCGGCCCCGCACGGGCTGGGGCGTCACGGTGGACGCGCGGGGCGTGCGCGTGGCCCGGCCCTTCAGTCAGAAGGAGCTGGACCTGCACTGGGGGCAGATTGACCACGTGCGCCGGATTGGCCGGAAGGGGAGCGTGCTCGCCCTGTTCCTCAAGGAAGAAGGCCGAGTGCTCGTCACCCGGCATCTCTTCGCCCGCAAGGCTGTTTTCGACGAGTTGATTTCGGCGCTGGAGGACCGCCTCCCGCCGCCCCGTTTCGACGCCTGAACACCCCGTTTCCCGGGGCGGCCTCCCAGGCAGGCGGCCAGGCGGATTTCACGAATGTTTACGCAGCCTTGCGAGTCCTCGTTAACCTTGTTCGACGTGCCTTGAAGTGGTACGCACGGACCTGTTGCAAGGCTCCTTTTCCCAAGGACAGTTTCACATGGAAAAGACCCCCGCTACCGGCTCGGCGGTTGCTCCGCCGCCCGTGGAGTATGGGACGGACAGCATTACCAAGCTCGAGGGCCGCGAGGCGGTCCGGAAGCGCCCCGGCATGTACATCGGCGACACGATGGCCTACGGGCTCCACAAGCTCGTGTACGAGGTCGTCGACAACGCGGTGGACGAGTCGCTGGCCGGGCACTGCACCGACATCGAGGTCGTCATCCACGTGGATGGCTCCCTGAGCGTGCAGGACAACGGGCGCGGCATCCCCGTGGGCCCGCACCCCAAGTTCCCGGGCAAGGACACCCTGGAGGTCGTCCTCACGGAGCTGCACGCCGGCAGCAAGTTCGGCAACGGCGCGTACAAGGTCTCCGGCGGCCTCCACGGCGTGGGCGTCACCTGCGTCAACTTCCTCTCGGAGTGGTTCAAGGTCCGCGTCCACCGCAACGGCATTGTCTACGAGCAGTCCTACGCGCAGGGCGTCCCGGACACCCCGCCGCGCGAGGTGGGCACCACCGACAAGCGCGGCACGCACATCGCCTTCAAGCCGGACGCCACGGTGATGGAGCTGGTGGAGTTCAACTTCGAGACGCTCAGCCAGCGTCTGCGCGAGCTGGCCTTCCTCAACGCCGGCCTGCACATCACCGTCCGCGATGAGCGCACGAACAAGGAGCACGACTTCAAGTTCGACGGCGGCATCTCCTCGTTCGTGGAGTACCTCAACAAGTCGAAGCAGACGCTCCACGACAAGCCCATCGCCTTCAGCACGGAGCGCGAGGGCGTCATGCTCGACATCGCGATGCAGTGGAATGACGGCTACGACGAGCGCATCTACACCTTCGCGAACAACATCAACACCCACGAGGGTGGCAGCCACCTGTCCGGCTTCAAGGCGGCGCTGACGCGCACGCTCAACAGCTACGCGGAGAAGGGCAGCCTCTGGAAGGACCTCAAGGAGACGCCCACCGGCGAGGACGCGCGTGAAGGCCTGTCCGCCGTCATCTCCGTCAAGCTGACCAACCCCCAGTTCGAGGGTCAGACGAAGACGAAGCTGGGCAACAGCGAGGTGAAGGGTCTGGTCGAGCAGATGGTGAACGACCAGCTCGGCTCCTTCCTGGAAGAGACGCCCGTGGTCGCCAAGAAGGTCGTGGCGAAGATTGGCGACGCCTGCCGGGCGCGTCTGGCCGCGCGCAAGGCGCGTGAGACGGTGCGCCGCAAGGGCGTGCTGGACGGCGGCGGGCTCCCCGGAAAGCTGGCGGACTGTCAGAGCCGCGACCCGAACGAGAGCGAGCTCTACATCGTGGAGGGCGACTCCGCAGGTGGCTCCGCGAAGCAGGGCCGGGACCGGCGCAACCAGGCCATCCTTCCGCTGCGCGGCAAGATTCTCAACGTGGAGAAGGCCCGCTTCGAGAAGATGCTCACCAGCGCCGAAATCGTGACGCTGATTACGGCATTGGGCACGGGCATCGGCGCGGAGGACTACGACCCGGAGAAGGCGCGCTACCACCGCATCATCCTGATGACGGACGCCGACGTGGACGGCAGCCACATCCGCACGCTGCTGCTCACCTTCTTCTTCCGGCAGATGCCGGAGCTCTTGCAGAAGGGCTACCTCTACATCGCGCAGCCGCCGCTCTACAAAGTCACGCGCAACAAGAAGGACCAGTACGTCAAGGACGAGCACGCGCTGAACGAGTACCTGCTCAAGATTGCCTCCGAGCACGCGCGGGTGCTGACGCCCGAGGGCGAGCTGGGCGGCGCGGAGCTGAAGGCGCTGCTGGAGAAGGTGATTACGTACGAGGAGCGCCTGGAGAAGCAGGCCAAGCGCCGGGACGCGCGGGTGGTGGACGCGCTGGTGCAGGGCGCACGGCTGTCGGCGGAGACGCTGACGGACGAGGCGGCCCTGGAGGCGGCGGTGAAGGCCGCCTATGACACCTTCGAGCGCCGCATGCCGGACGTGCTGGGCCGCGTGCGCCACGAGCTGGTGCAGGACCCCGAGCACCACACCAAGAAGCTGGTGTTCCACACCGACGTGAATGGCGCCATGCGGGAGACGGTGCTCGACCACGCCTTCCTGTCGTCGCCGGAGTACCTGGAGCTGTCGTCGCTGCGCGACGCCTTCGTGGCGCTGGGCAAGGCGCCGTACAAGGTCCGCGTGGACGCGGGGGAAATCACCGTCTTCTCCGTGCAGGAGGTGCTCGCCGCCGTTCGCAAGGACGCGCAACGCGGCCTGGGCCTGCAGCGCTACAAGGGGCTGGGTGAGATGAACCCGGAGCAGCTCTGGGACACGACGATGAACCCGGCCACGCGCACGCTGCTCCAGGTGCGGGTGGAGGACGCGGTGGAGAGCGACGAAATCTTCTCGCTGCTGATGGGCGAGGCGGTGGAGCCGCGGCGCGAGTTCATCGAGCGCAACGCCCTGGACGTGCAGAACCTGGACATCTGAGTCCGTCCCAGGAAAGACGCGTGGGCCCGGTGCCCCTGCGGCCCCGCGCCCACGTGCCTTTCCCGTCCTTGTCGAGCCGGGCCTCCGCGCTGCCGGGCCCTCGCTAGCCCTTACGTCAGGAAGCCGGCCCCCTTCGCTGAAGCCGCGGGGCGCCGGTGCACCGTAAGGTAGTCACCGTTCCTCCGGCCCAGCCCGGCGTCCTCCGTGGCGCCGCGAATGCTCGCCTCACCTGCTGGCGCCCCAGGAGGTGCGCGGCGGGCTGCCTGTGCGGCTGCTACCGCTCCGAGCGGCGTGAGCCCTTCAGGGCCTCCGCGCGCTCCTTGCCGGACATGGCCGTCACGTCGACGATGTCCACCTCGAAGGCGCCCCGGTTGTCGTCCACCTTCATGTCGGGGAAGGTGCAGTGCAGGTTCTCCGTGCCCGTCAACTGGTAGCGCTTGCCGGTCTGGAGGATGCGGTGGGTGGCGCGCACGGATTCGGGCGCCGGGCCGCGCTCCATGCACAGCACCTGGCGGATGCGGCCATTGGGGCCGGAGCGCAGCTCCGCGAAGTCGTCTCGCACGGTGAGCAGGTAGGTGGAGTCCGGGTTGAGGCCGCGCAGCACCATCTGGTGCTCGGCCTTCAGCGGCACCGCGTTTTCCTTCGCGTCGAAGGTGAACGAGCGCGGCGGCACGTAGGCGGACTGGCGGACGTTGATGCGGATGGCGCCGCTGTTGTCGTCCAGTCCGCCGTCATCCAGCGCGAAGACGTGGAGCTTCCGGGCGCCCTTGATGGTGCGCGTTGACGTGCCGAGCAGGCCGAAGCTGCTGTCCACCGGCCCGTCGCCTTCGATGAGGTAGGCCAGCGTGCCGGAGGCGGTGCCCCGGCCCTCGGCCAGGGACGCGCTGCCCTGCGTCCACACCGAGTACGTCGTGCCGGGGTTCAGCTCGATGCTGGCGGTGTTGTATTCGGGCAGGGGGACGGCGTTGTACTGGGGGCGCAGCACCAGCACGCGGGTGGGGTAGTCCACCGCGTGCATCGTCCGCTGCGGCGTGTCCTCCTCCACGGGCCCGTCCTGTGCGACCGCCACCTCCGTGCTGGCGCCCGCGTCCTGCTGCGCGCTGGGGCCCCCGTCCTCCGGCGTGGCGGCGCCTTCCGCCACCACCGCGGCGCCCGCGTTCCCTGGCGCCGCCACGGCCACTTCGACGGGCGGCGGGGGCGCGACGATGGGCTTCAGCTCCGCCGTCAGCGGCTCCACCAGGTTCGACGTGGGCGTGAAGCGCTTCGTCCAGGGCAGGTGGCCGGGCAGCGAGAGGGCCAGCGTGTTGGCCTCGCCAATCTTGACCTCCACCATCAGCGGCGTGACGCCCTTGAGCTCCTGGTCGTTGAGCCGCACGGTGGCGCCCGCGGGCTTGGAGGCGAGCCACAGCGTGGTGGTGGATGCGTACACGTCGTCGAACGTGGACTCGCCCGCGATGACGAGCTTGTAGAACACACCGACGAGGAACAGCGCGGCGGTGGCGTAGACGATGGACATCGTCACGACGCGCGCCTTCTCCTTCCCCTTCGCCACTCGCGCGGCTTCTTCGCGCGCCAGCGTGTCCCGGGCGTCGTCCACGGAGGTGCGGTAGCCCTTGCCAGTCCAGGTGCCCACCGGATGCGCCTCGGTGGTGGGCTCCTGGCTCTTGGCGGCGGGCACTTCGATGGGCGTGTCGCGCGGCACAGCCTGGGTGGGAGCGGGCGCATCACCCGCGTCGGTGCTGGGCTCTTCGTCCAGCGCCGGCACGGGGGGCCCGGGGCGCTCGGAGGTGTATGTCCTGCGGACGCCACCCTCGGTGCGGGGGAGCTGGGACTGGGTCACCCGCCGCACGCCGCTGCTCGTGGGACGGCGCGCTCCTGGGGTGCTCGCAGAGGGGCGACGGCCTCCTTCGCTGCCGGGCCGTCCGCTGTCGCTGCCAGGGCGGCCTCCGTCACTGCCCGGGCGGCTGCGCACGCCGGGGCTGGAGCCCCGCGAGGCGTTGCTGGACGGGGGCCGCGCGCGTCCCTGGGACGCCGCTTCGGTGACGCCCGTCTGCCAGGCGGTGAGCTGCTCCTGGAAGGCGGGGGACACCTCCACCCGGCGCCCCTCGGCGGCCAGCTCCTCCGGGAAGAGGTGCGCCATGAGCTGCGACAGCAGGGTGGGGGTGAAGCGCGGGTTGTCGCGGTAGAGCAGCTCCACCAGCGATTCGCTCAAGTCCTTCGCCGTCTGGTAGCGCGCCTCACGGTCCAGCGCCATGGCGTGGGAGATGACCGTCTCCACGTCCTCGCTGACGGTGGGGTTGAGCGCGGACGGCGGCAGGCGGTCGCCCACGAGGATGCGGGGCAGGACGGTGACGAACTCCCCTTCATAGGGACGCTTGCCGCACACCATCTCGTAGAGGACGACGCCCGCGGCGTACACGTCGGTGCGCGCGTCCAGGTCCTGCCGGCCCTGTGCCTGCTCCGGGGAGAAGTACGGGTACTTGCCCTTGAGGGTGCCGGGAGACGTCTTCGCCTCCACCGCGCTCGTCACCTTGGCGATGCCGAAGTCGATGACCTTGACCTCGCCCTCATAGGAGATGAGGACGTTGTCCGGGGACACGTCGCGGTGCACCAGGCCCAGCGCCTGCCCGTCCTCGCCCACGTGTCGGTGCGCGTAGTCCAGGCCGTCGCACAGCTTGCTGGCCACATGGAGCGCCAGCGGCTCCGGGAAGGACGCCATGCCCATCCGCTGGGCGCGGCGCAGCACCTTGGACAAGGGCTGGCCCTGCACCAGCTCCATGGCGATGAAGTACTGCCCGTCCACCTCACCGAAGTCGAAAATCTGCGCGATGTTGCTGTGGCTCATGCTGGCCACCACGCGCGCCTCGCCGACGAACATCTCGACGAAGTCCGCATCGTCGACGAAGTGCGGGAGGATCTGCTTGATGACGCAGGGCTTGGTGACGCCCGCCGCCCCCGTCATCCGCGCGCGGTAGGTGACGGCCATCCCCCCCGCGGCGATCTTCGAGAGGAGGACGTATTTGCCGAAGTGCTGAGGGCTGTTTTCCGCCACGGGGTAGGAGCATACCTTCCTTCCTGGGAAAGTCCCGGTTCCGGATTGCGCTCTGTGCGAAGTTTTTCAGGGTTAGCAAGGTGTGAGGCTTCACATTTCTTCACGCGGGGCGCCTGCCGTGGGCCGCCCCGGCGCGGTTATCTAGCGGACCTGCCTGCGCTTGCCGGCAGGCGGGGGCGGCCGGCCCCTCGCTGAGAAAGAGGCGTCGCCGATGGTGTCCGAGCTCTCCCTTCGCTCGCGGTGGGGCGCCGTGTGTCTGAGTGGAGTGCTGCTGTTCTCGACGCCGGGCCTGGCCAGCGCTGGGGACGGGAGCCCGGAAGTCCCCGTGGATGCGCCCCTCCAGGCGCACGGGGGGCTTTCCCAGCAGTCGTTGGCGCAGGTGCCCCCGCCGCCCCCGGAGCGCCGCGATTTCAAGCCGCTCGCGGTGGCGGTGGCGGTGGTGCCGGGGTTGCTCTTCCATGGGCTGGGGCCCCTGGTGGCGGGGGACCGTCACACGGCGAAGCGGCTCTTCGCGTTGGAGGGCGCGGGCCTGGGGCTCATTGCGCTGGGCGGGGTGCCCATTGCCCTCACGGGCGCCTCGCGGCGCACCATTGCTCCGCTGTACGCGGTGACGCTGGCGGGCTTCAGCGTGCTGGGCATCTCCGCGCTGGCCAACCTGTATGCGGTGACGGCGCCGGCGTTCGACGCGGGCGTCGCGCCGCCCCTGCTTCCTCCGCTGGAGTTGGAGGTGGGCTACCAGTATGTGAATGACGCTGCGTTCGACTACCGCCACTTCCTCACGGTGGGGGCGCAGGCCCGCTTCGACTCGCTGCGCCTGCTGGGCGCGGTGCGAGTGGACCCGTCCGAGGGCAACACCCAGGTGCGCCTGGGCGGGGCGTGGCGCCTGTTGGGCGCGCCGGAGCGCGCGCTGTCGGGCACGGATGGCAGCGCGCTGGACGTGGAGGCTTTTGGCCAGTTCCACCGCTACCCCACCGAGGGCTTCGCGCTCATCAGCGGAGAGGTGGCGCTGCGGGGCCGGCTGGCCATGTCGCGCATCAGCCCGGCCATGGCGGGCTCCTTCGCGGAGGTCAGCGTGGGCACGTCGGCGGAGGCCTATACGTACCCCGGCGCGGTGAGCGACGGGAGCCTGCACGAGCAACTGCTCTTCACCTTCGGCTACGGCGTGTGGCTGGGCCGGGGTGGGCCGTTCCGGGGCGAGGCGATGCTCTATTACGACCACCGCAAGGACTCGTTCGCGGGCGGCATCCGCTCGCGCGGCGGCGGAATCGTGGGCGCCTTTGGCCTGAGGGGCCGGGCGCTGCTGACGGATGACTGGGGTGTCGCCGCCGAGGTGCAGGGGGGCGGCGCGCTCGTGGGCCGGCTGTCGTTGATTCGAGCCCTGGGAGGTGAGCGGTGATGCGTGTGGGAGTGATGGCGGCACTGGTGGTCGCGGGGTGCGGCATGCGGCCCGCGGAGAACCGCGCGATTGCGGATTCCAAGGTGGGCCAGGCGCAGCAGGGCGGGGTGACGCTGTCGGTGGCGGACGGGCTGGCGACGGTGCGCGAATTGGCGCCGGGCACGCTGGTGCTGTGGGGCAACGCGCCGGCCTTCATCGCCCGCATCGACGTGGGCGCCCAGGCGCCGGCCGACTGGCTGGTGACGGTGCGCAACGCGATGCCGGACGCGGTGCTGGTGGCCGAGGAGGAAGGGGGCGCGCCGCTGGCGCAGGAGGCGCTGCCGCAGGCGCTGCCCACCGTGAAGGTGTGGCGCGTGGCGCTGCGCGCGGGGACGACGGCGCGGCTGTCCGTGGCGCCGCCGGATTCCGAATCGCGAGAGCCCTTCCGCTTCCTCGCGCTGGCGGACGTGCAGGAGGCCCTGCCGCGCGTCGGCGATATCTACGCGCGCATGCGGCGGGACGACGCGGCGCGCTTCATCCTCTTCGCGGGCGACCTCACGGAGTCAGGCACGCGCGATGAGCTGACGGAGTTCCAGGAGCGGCTGGAGGCGGGCTCGCGCATTCCGCTGTACGCCACCCTGGGCAACCACGAGACGTTCACCCGCGACGCGGCCGAGTACCACGCGCTGGTGGGGCGCGGCAGCCAGAGCTTCGTCTTCAAGGGCGTGCGCTTCTCGGTGGTGGACTCCAGCAACGGCACGCTGGACCCCGGCGTGGAGGAGCAATTGGAAGGGTGGCTGGCGGCCTCGCGGGACGGTACGCACGTGGTGGCCATGCACGTGCCGCCGCAGGACCCGGTGGGCCTGCGCGGCGGCGGCTTCGCCAACCGGGGCGAGGCCGCGGGCCTGGTGGGGAAGATGGCGCGCGCGGGCGTGGACCTCACGCTCTACGGGCACATCCACTCCTATTATTCGTTCGCCAACGCCGGCATCCCCGCCTTCATCTCCGGCGGCGGCGGCGCCATTCCGGAGACATTCGACGGGGTGGGCCGGCACTACCTGTCCGTGGATGTGAGCGCGGACGACGGCTTGCAGCAGGCGGCGCTGGTGCGCGTGGATTGATCCGCAGGGGTGCTGTTTTAGCCTACCCTCTTGATCTGACACTGAACATCTGGGCAGATAGGGGCCACCTTCCCGCAAGGAGCCAGGAGGCCCGCGCATGTTCGACTCGAACGAGAACGACCCCATTTCCCCGGCGCTGCGTGCGCTGCTCGAGCTGTTCACCACGGAGCTGGCGGAGGTCCGCTTCCCGGACATGAACGGCGAGGTCCTGGACGCCGCGGCCGAACAGGTGCGGGCGCAGGCGGAGGCCGTGGCGCGCGCGCAGGCGGCGCTGGAGTCCGCGCGGCAGGCGCTGCACGAAAGCCAGGAGGCGTTGCTCCAGAAGGGCCAGCGGGCGCTGGCGTACGCGCGTGTCTTCTCCGAGGAGAACGTGGAGCTGAGCGCGCGGCTGGACGGCATCCATCTGCCGCGCGCGGCGCGCAAGGGCGCCCGGGCTGACGGCGGGGCGGTGGACTCCGCGAGCGCGGCGCAGGGCAACGATGAGAACGCGCCCCGCCGCCGGGGCCGTCCTCCCAAGGCCCGCGCCGCCGCGGGTGCGTCCCTGTTCGCGGATGGCTCCTCGCCGGAGGCGCTCGCCGCCGCGGCGCACCACACCGGCAACGGCATGTTGTCCGAGGCCTGAGCGGGCCGCGGATAAACGAAGCCGCCCGGTGTGTCGCGGCCACCGGACGGCCTCGCGAGGACTGGCGCATCAGTTGGGCAGGAACACCGCCCGGACGCAGCCGTCCTGCTTCTTCTTGAAGAGCTCGTACCCCTTCGGCGCGTCCTCCAGGGAGAAGCGGTGGGTGGCGAGGAAGGACGGGTCCAGCTCGCCCTTCACCACGTGCTCCAGCAGGCGCGGCAGGTACTTCTGTCCGTGCTGCTGGGCGGAGCGGACCGTGAGGCCCTTGTTCATGATGGCGCCCAGGGGGAACGCGTCCATGAAGCCGTAGACGCCCACCACGGACAGGATGCCGCCCTTGCGGCACGCGAGGATGGCCTGCCGCAGCGCCTGCCCCCGGTCCGTTTGGAGCCGCATCGCCTGTTTCGCGCGGTCATACGCGGCGCCTACGCCCGTGCCGTGGGCCTCCATGCCCACCGCGTCGATGCAGGCGTCGGGGCCTCGGCCGCCGGTGAGCTCCTTCAGCACGTCGAGGACGCTGTCCACCTCTTCGTAGCTGATGGTCTCCGCGCCCACCTTCTCCCGCGCCAGCTTCAGTCTTTCGGGGAAGCGGTCGATGCCAATCACCCGCTCGGCGCCGAGGAGGAACGCGGCCTTCTGCGCCATCAGCCCCACGCCGCCGCAGCCCCACACGGCCACCGTCTGGCCGGGTTGGATGTCGCAGAAGTCCGCGCCCATGTAGCCGGTGGGCACGGCGTCGGAGAGGAACAGCGCCTGTTCATCCGTCACGCCTTCGGGCACCCGGAAGCAGTCGTTGTCCGCGTGAGGGACGCGGACGAACTGCGCATGCGCGCCCGCGTAGCCGCCGAAGGCGTGCGTGTAGCCGTAGATGCCCGCGGTCTGGTAGCCGAACAGGGGCTCCTGCAATTCGCCCTTGGGATTGGTGTTGTCGCAGAGGGACCAGAGGTCGTGCTGGCAGTACCAGCAACTGCCGCAGCCGATGAAGGATGGGACGACGACGCGGTCACCCACCTGGACCTTCTTCACCGCGGGGCCCTTCTCCACGACGGTGCCCATGAACTCGTGGCCGATGACGTCTCCCTTGCGCATCGTCGGGATGTAGCCGTCGATGAAGTGGAGGTCGGAGCCGCAGGTGGTGGACATCCTCACCTGGAGGATGACGTCGTGGGGGTTGACGATGCGAGGGTCCCCCACCGTCTCCACGCCCAGGTCGTTGATGCCGTTCCAGCAGAGTGCGCGCATGGGCAGGTTCCTCAGTAGGAGTAGCCGCCCTTGCGAGCGGCGGGGTTGGGCCGGGTGGTGGGAATCTCGCCCGTCTCGACGAGGCTCTTGAATCGCTTGAGGGCCTTGAGCGCGAGCGCGGCGGGCACGGCGCCGAGCATCTGCACGGCCTTCTCGCCCACGACGCCGCCCGGCGGGTCGAAGACGAAGCGCAGCGTCACCGCCGTGCCCCAGTCCCGCGGCGCGGGGCGGAAGCGCACCCAGCCTTCGTTGGGCAGGGCCGTGTCCCCCACGGAGTGCCAGCGCAGCAGTTCACCGGGGTGCTCCTCCACCACCTCCGCGTCCCATTCGAGGCCCGCGCCGAGCACGCCCGGCACCTTCCAGTGCTGCAGGCTATCGCCGGAGGACGTGACGTCGGCGAAGTGTCCCATCACCTGGTTGAGCGTCTCCGCGTCGCACCAGCGGCGATACAGCGCCTCCGGCGTGCCTTGGATGGTGATGGAGCGCTGGAGCACCGTCAGTTCGACGGTGGCGTCCAGGCCACGTTGCCGGCGGAGCTTCCGGACGACGACGCCGTGCTTGTGGACGTGGGGTTCCTGCTCGGTCCGGGTGCCGCGGAAGAGCAGGCCGCCGCCGGCCAGGGCCATGGCCACGCCGCCCAGCTTGCCTCGCCGGAGGCCCAGCGTGAGCAGGGCGCCGCCCGCGAGCGCGGAGACGAGCTGTGGAAGGCGCTCCTCCGAGGTGCGCTGGAGGCCGCGGCCAGTCCGTCCCCATCGCTGGCCTCCGAGGCGTCCGCCACGTAGAGACACGGCGGGAAAGCGGGCTCCTGGCTGCTGAATCGTGTCGCGCATGGCGGTGGCTCCTCCTGGGCAGGCAGGAGTCGAGCCCGCCACCGGAAACGTTGGGGGAGGCACCGGGGATGACAACCCCGTGGGCGCGTGCCGCGCGGGGTGGGGGGCCCAGGGCCGCCAGCAGGCTCCGGGCCCTGCAAAGGCCACGGCCCGGCCGGGTGCCGTCGCCGGAGCCCCCCTCCGCGCGCTGCACTCGACCGGGCCATGGGACCGGGCTCCCCACCCGCGTTCGGTGGAGGGGCCCGGCTCAGCTCTACGGGGGGACCTCAGTCCTGCGGGAAGGCCGTCCAGCCGGCCAGCCAGTTGGTGGTGCCCACCGCGCCGACGAAGCGCGCGGAGGTGTCGAAGCCCGCCGGCGGCGTGGCGGCGGCGTCCGGGTTGAGCGCGGGCGAGCCGGCCACCGGCATGAAGTTCGGCGCCGTCAGGCTGGTCGCGTCGGTGAGCTGCGGATCCACCACGCGGTTGTTCAGCGCGGAGGCGAGCACGCGCTCGGGCTCGTTGAAGTTGGACACGTCCGGGTTGGTGATGTTGCCGCCAGCGTCCACGGTCGGGTTCGGCGCCGCGGGGATGGAGACGTTGTCGCCGCGGTTGTTCCAGAAGAAGGTGTTGCGCAGGTACAGCTCCGGCGTGGCCGCGTTCCACAGGGCCGCGGAGGCCGTGCCGCTCACGTCCACCGCCAGGTCGGCGAAGTGGGCCACGATGACGTTGTTCAACTTCCCGCCCGCGCCGGTGTTGAACACCATGCCCGACTGCGCGGGGCTGGTGCCCGCCGGACGGCCGGAGCCGATGAAGGTCGCGTTCCAGATTTCCGGCGCGGACCGCGGCGTGGCCGCGTTGTCGTTCTTGTTGCCGGAGGCCTCGATGCCGAAGTTGCCCACCACCGCGTTCTGCTGCGCGATGAAGAACTGAATCTTCCCGTTGTAGCCCAGGTCGTAGTCCAGCGAGTCATCGTCCGTCTGGGTGACGACGGCGTGCTTCAGGTTGGCCGAGCCGCCGAAGAACTCCACGCCATCATCCGCGCCCATGTGGACCTGGATGTAGTCCAGGTCGGTGTCCGAGCCGCAGCCGGCCACGGTGAGGCCGTTGAGCTCGTTGTCCTCGGACAGCTCGAAGCCGGCGAACTCGATGCGCGCGTAGTTGAGCTTGCCGCAGTCGTGCGCGTCGTCCGGGTTGGCGCCGCCACCGTACTGGGTCAGCGGGTTGTTGCCGGAGGCGAAGAAGCCCTCCACCGTGTTCTCGCCGCCCGCCACGTTGATGCGGCCCTTGCCGAGCAGCACCACGCCGCCCCAGTTGCCGGGCTCGCGGCTGCCCACGGGCCGCGAGCTGGTGAAGACGATGGGGGCCTGCGCCGTGCCCACCGCGTGAATCTTCGCGTTGCGGGTGATGATGAGCGCGCTGCCCTGGTCGCCCAGGATGCGGGTCCCCGGCTCGATGGTGAGCGTGCCGCTCTCCACGAAGATGTAGTTCTTCAGCGTGTACGTGACGCCCGCCTTCCAGGTGGTGTCCTGGGTGATGTTGGCGGACACGTTCTCGGTGGTGTCCGTCGGCGGCGGGTTGGGGTTGTTGGGCGTGTTGTCGTCGTCGCCGCAGGCAGACGTCAGGGAGAGGGCGGAGAGCGTCAGGAGGGAGGCAAAGAGGCGCTTCATGGGTGTGCTTCCTTCTGCGGGTTAGAGGGACCAGCCCAGCGACGCGCTGAAGGCGACGCCGGGTTTGTACGTCTGCACGTCCACCGACTCCTGACGGAGGGTGACGCTCGAGTTGAGGAGGTTGGCCGCGGTGAGCTTGAGCTGCGCCGAGCCGAGCTGCTGGGTCAGCGAGATGTCCACGCGGTGGAAGGGCACTTCGTAGATGTCCGGCAGGCCCTGGACGCCCACTTCGCTGATGCGGCGGCCGTACACGTTGTAGAGGACGGTCAGCTCGGTGCCGCTTTCGGGGCGCGAGTAGCCGACGTTGAGGTTGATGACGTACGGGGACTGGCCCTGGAGGGGACGGTTCCGGTTCGTCTGCGCGCCCACCACGTTGGGGTCACCCAGGTCCACGTCGGACTGGATGAGCGTGAGGTTGGCGCCCACGCGCACGGCCTTCAGCGTCTCCGTGAGACGGGCCAGCGACGCGCGCGCCTCCAGCTCCAGGCCGTAGGTGTTGGCACCCGCGGCGTTCTCGAAGCTGAGGTCCCCCGACTCGGGGTTGCGGATGACGCGCTCGATGGGGTCCTGGAAGCGCTTGTAGAAGGCGCTGGCGGCCAGGACTTCGTTCTCACCCGCGAACCACTCGACGCGCGCGTCGATGTTGTGGATGCGCGTCTGGAGCAGGTCCGGGTTGCCGGACACGTTCCGGCGGCGCACGAAGTCGAAGTAGATGAACGGCGCCAGCTCGCGGAAGGTGGGCCGCGCCAGCGTGTAGCTGTAGCCGGCGCGCACATTCACGGTGGGCGTCAGCGCGTAGATGGCGTTGAAGGCCGGCAGCAGGTTCATGTATTCGGCGCGGTTCTCCGTGCCGGAGGCGCCGGTGAACGGGTCCTTCAGCGTGAGCTGCTGGGTGGAGGACTCCACGCGCAGGCCGCCCACCAGGCGGAGGGCGTCCGTCGGCTGGACGTCCGCGGACGCATAGCCGGCGAAGATGCCCAGGTACGCGTCATAGGCATCGTCCGGCCGGGTGTTCTCGCGCACGCGGATGCCGGTGCCCAGGTTCTCCGGGGCGAAGAGCTGCTCGGGGGGGAGCGTGCGGTCCACCGGCGTGGTGCCCAGCAGGTAGCGGAAGCGGCGCGCACCGAAGTCACGGAAGGACACCTGGGTGAGCCCGCCCACCTTCAGCCGGACGGCGGAGAGGGGAACGGTGACGTTGACGCTGCCACCCGTGGACGTCTCGCCCAGCTCGGCGAAGAAGCGCTCGCCGCTGTTGGGCTGGTTGGGGAAGGTGGGCGTGCCCGACGGCGCGGAGAGGTTGTCGCTGTAGAGGGTGTCGCGGGTGTCGGGCTCGTCGCGGTCCACGCGGGACAGGTTGGCCTGCCAATCCAGCTCCGCGTCCCCCAGCAGCCCCAGGCGGTGGAAGCCTCGGAGCTGGTTGAAGAAGAGCTGCCGGCTGACGAACTGCAGGCGCGTGCTCTCGTAGCTCTCACCGCGGACGATGTTGCTGCCGCGCGCGGTGAACGTGCGGGTGTCGGTGCCGCGGGTGTAGAGGCCGAACCAGGTCAGCTCGTTGTCGCGGTCCAACTGGAAGCCGACGCTGCCCAGGCCGCTGAGGCTGGCCGTCTCGAAGCCCTGCGTGCTGCGGGCCGCGTCGCGGGCGTTGAGCGCGCCCGTCTCGTCGCGGTCGACACGGGCGAAGGTGCCCTCCTGCACGCCGTCGCGGTGACCGTAGTTGGCGCTGGCCAGGTAGCCCAGCCGGCTGTTGCCGAAGCGCAGGGTGTCGCCCATGGACACGCCCAGGCCCATGTTGGGCAGCGCGGTGGTGCGGCGCGCCTGCCAGATGTTGGGGAAGCTGCGGTACTGCTGCTCCAGCACGTCGCTGGACTCACCCGACATCCCCAGGCCGCTGTCGCGCGGAATCGCGTTGGGGAGCTGGCGGCTCCCGCTGGGGAAGCCCAGGTTCTCACCGAAGCCGCCCTGGGCCTGGCTGTTGCGCTCGCGGAACGTCGTCTCGGAGTCGCCGGCCAGGCTGATGCGCGGCTTGAGCTCGAACTCGCTCGGGTAGGAGTTGGTTTCGATGAGCAGCGTGCCGCCGGCGAAGGTGCCGGGGAGGTCCGGTGTGTAGCTCTTCACCACGTTGAGGTTGGCGAGCAGGCTGGTGGGGAAGATGTCCAGCGGGACGCTGGGCTCGTCCGGCTCGGTGCTGGGCAGCAGCGCGCCGTTGAGCAGCGTGGTGCTGTAGCGGCCACCCAGGCCGCGCAGCAGCACGTAGCGGCCGTCCACCACCGTGGCGCTCACCACGCGCTTCACCGCGTCGGAGGCGCTGGAGTCCGGCGTGCGCGCGATTTCCTGCGCGCTGATGGCGTCCGACACGGCGGCGGCCTTCTTGCGCTCCTGGAGCAGCGCGCCCTCGGCCCGGCGGTCCGCGCGGGCCTCGACGACGACTTCCTGCACCGCGCCTTCGTCCGCGCCGAGCGCGACGTCCAGCTTCGTTGCCTTGCCCTTCGTCACCACGACGCCGGTGATGCGGCGGCCCTGGTACACGTCATAGAAGACGCGCAGGTCGTACTTCCCGGGCGGCAGCGCGACCCGGTAGAAGCCATCCAGGTCGGTGAGCACCTGCTTCTGGGCGCCCGTCACGACCTTCACGGTGGCCTCGATGAGGCCCTCTCCGTTGGCTTCGTCCGTCACGCGGCCGTAGATGCCGGTGAAGCCCGGGGGCGGAACGGCGGACTCGGCCAGCATCGCCTCGTCGTCGCTCATGCCCTCCATGGACTCATCGGCCGGCGCCGCGGGCTGCTGCGCGGTGGGGGCGGCTTCGGTGCCCGGCTGCTGCGCGGTCGGCGCAGGCTCCGTGCCCGGCTGCTGCGTGGAAGGATCATCCGCGGTGGGTGGAGCGGCAATTCCAGACGGCTGCGTCGCGGAGTCAGTCGGCTGCGACGGTTGGGTTTCCTCGGATGGGGGAAGAGGTTGCGTGACGGGGTCGACCGCGGGAGCGGGAGCCGAGCCCGGAACGCCGGGCGCCTGTGCGAACACGGGCGTAGCTGTCATGACAAGCGCAGCCAGAATGGCGCGCAAGGGGGCAGTGCGAGACAACACGACACTCCTTGCCGAGGTGCGCGTAGACAACGCGACACGCATGGCATCTGGATGAAGGGGCTGTGACGATTCAGGCGGCGGACCGCAAACTTGGTGTCACGGTCCGCCGCGGCACTGCATCAATCCGCGAGCTTGTCCGGCAGCACGCCGACCGTGATGTCCCCGCCTCGCGCGAGGTCCAGCACGTCCATGGCGGCGCCGTACGGCACATCATCACTGGCGTCGAAGAACACAATCTTGTCCGGGCGCGCGTTGAGCATGCGCTGGAGCCGGGCCACGACCTGGTCGCGGGGCACTTCTTCCCGGTTGATGCGCAGCACGCCGGACTTGTCCACCGTGAGGACCACCGGTGGCTTTGCATCGGGAGGAGGCGGAGGGGCCTCCTGGTCATCACCCTTGGCGGGCACCGTCATCCACATCTGCTTCGTCATCAGCGGAGTGACGACCATGAAGATGATGAGGAGGACGAGCACGACGTCCACCAGGGGCGTCACGTTCATCGCCGGGCGGATGCTGCCCTTTCCGCCTCCGAGGTCGAATGCCATGGCGTGCGCTCCTAGTTCTTCTGCTTGTCAACGACCTGCAGGTTGATGCCGGGGAAGCCCAGCTCCTGCATCGCCTTGAAGAGGCCGCGCACCTCGGAGTAGCGCACGCCCCGGTCGGCCTTGAGCACCACGGGCGAGTCCGGGTCCTTCGCGCGCACGGCCTTCAGCTCGGCCATGAGCGCGTCGCGCTTGAGCTCCTTGCGGTCCAGGAAGAAGGCCCCGGTCGCGGACAGGCTCACCGTGGTGGGGGTCAGCTCCTTGTTCTCCTTGTCCGGGTTCGTCGCCGTGGGCAGCTCCACCGCGGCGCCGGACTCAATCTGGGGCGTGACGACCATGAAGATGATGAGGAGGACGAGCACGACGTCCACCAGGGGCGTCACGTTCATCTCCGGCGTCAGGCTCCTACGCGGGGTGGACATCGCGGGACTCCTTGCGAGCAGCCAGCTCCGGGCCCGTGGCCACCGCGGCGCCGTTGGTGGCCACGGGCTTTTGCGGCCCCAGGTCCTCCAGGTAGTCCATGAACTCGCTCCGCGCCGCGTCCAGGGAGAGCTGGAGCGAATCCGCGCGGGTGGAGAGGAAGTTGAACATCAGCACCGCGGGGATGGCGACGAGCAGACCCAGCGCCGTGACGACGAGCGCCTCGGCGATACCGGCGGACACCGCGCCCAGGCCGCCGGAGCCCTCCTTGGCGATGCCGGAGAAGGCCTCGATGATGCCCACCACCGTGCCGAGCAGACCGACGAAGGGCGCCACCGAGCCGACGGTGGCGAGCACGGACATGCCGCGGCGCACGTCGGCGCTGACGCGCTCGTTGATGCGGACCAGCTCACGGCGCGTGAGCTCCACCGGGCCCAGCTTGCCGGCCGGCACGCGGGACTTCGCGAGGAAGTGCTTCATGCCACCGCCCAGCAGCATGGCCAGGTGGCTGCCCTTGGTGGCCTCCGCCTCCTTCACCAGCGCCTCGTGCTGGTGCTGGGTGAGGAGCGGACCGGCGCGGGACGCGAATTGCTTGGAGATGGCGCGCGAGCGGAAGAAGACGAAGAGGCGTTCGAAGAACACCGCGAGGGACGCGACGGCGAAGAGGATGAGGGTCCACGCGATGCCCAGCGCGAACACACCCATGTGGTTGTAGATGTCCCTGAGATTGAAATTCATGACGGGTTGCTCCTGGGGGGCAGGTGCGGGTGAGGCCTTTTCGGCTTACGACTTGAGACGGAACGGAACCTTGAAGATGCGGAACACCGCGGTGGGCTGACCGCCGACGACCGCGGGCCTGAAGCGCCACGTCTTCGCGGCGGCCATGGCCGCGCTGGCGAAGGGCTCGTCGCCGCGCATCACCTTCAGTTGGCTGACGCGGCCATCCACGCCCACCACGCCCTTGAGGATGACCATGCCTTCCAGGCCCTTGGAGCGGGCCTCGGAGGGGTATTCCGGCGTGAGGTTGGAGGACAGGGGCTCCGGCGGTGTGCCGGACTCCGGGAGATTGATGGGCGCGACGCGACCGCCACCTCCGGCGAGCGTGTCACCGCCGGGGACGCCGCCCACCACACCGCCGGGAACGAGCGCGCCGGTGCCACCCACGGCGATGGGCGCGGCGGCCACCGTCTCCGTCGCGGCCTCGGGCGGCTTCTCCAGCGGCACTTCCTTGGGAACGACGATGGGCGCGGGCGCCACGGTGGGCGCGGCCGGCGGCGGCGCCTTCGCGGCGGCGGGCGGCGCGGGCTTGGGCGCCAGCTTCGGCTTGGGCGGAGG